>JBDSFP010000288.1:0-2999 GCA_039919415.1 Aquaticitalea sp.
TTTCTATCTGACCATTGTTTAATCTGAGTTATTAATGGACAATAACACTCAATTCCTATTTCACTAAGTTTTTCTGCAACTTTTTTTTCCCATTTGGGTTTTGTATAAACTACATACCAATTTTTCATTTTCCTTTTTATTGAAATAAAAACTTAAACCAATCTTTCACTAATCATTTTCATATTAAATTTTACCTCAATATCCTTTTCACCTACGAACCTATTCCTTTATAGATAAAGCCAATTGACTCTAACTCTTTTGCATTTAATATATTTCTTCCATCAAAAAGAAATGCAGGCTTGTGCATTGAATCGTAAATCTTTTTCCAATCATAAGTTGTAAATTCATCCCACTCCGTTAGAATTGCAATTGCATGCGACCCTTTACATGCCTCATAAGGATTATCAAATATAGCTAATGCTTTGTTATTTTGTTCAGCAGTTCTGGTTTGTAAATAATCTAAATCGCTTAGCATTTTATTTCTTGAAACCTTTGGATCATAAACAGAAATTTTAGCCTGTTCATTAATCAAATCATCAGCTACATATATTGCAGCAGATTCACGAGTGTCATTTGTATCTTTTTTGAAAGCCCACCCTAAAAATGTGATTTTTTTATCAGCAACTGTATTATATAATGTCTGTACAATTTTATTAGAAAATCTTCTTTTTTGATGATCGTTCATTATAATTACTTGCTCCCAATAATCTGCAACTTCGTTTAATCCATATGATTTTGCTATATAAACTAAATTCAGAATATCTTTTTGGAAACAAGAACCTCCGAAACCAACCGATGCTTTTAAAAATTTCGGACCAATCCTACTATCCATTCCAATAGCTTTTGCTACTTCGTTTACATCAGCACCTGTTTTTTCGCATAATTCAGACATTGCATTTATTGATGAAATACGCTGTGCTAAAAATGCGTTAGCTGTTAGTTTTGAAAGTTCTGACGACCAAACATTTGTTGTCAGTATTTTATCTTCACTTACCCAATTTGCATAAACATCAACCAGAGCTTTAATTGCTTCTTGTCCTTCTGGTGTTGTATCTCCACCTATCAAAATTCTATCAGGGTTTAATAAATCTGTAACCGCAGTTCCTTCCGCCAGAAATTCAGGATTTGACAAGATTTGAAACTGAACTCCATTTCCTGTATTATCAAGAATACTTTTTATTGCTTCAGCTGTTCTTACCGGCAAAGTTGATTTTTCAACTACAATTTTATTTTGTTTGGCAACTTTTGCTATTTGACGTGCACAAAGTTCAATATATTTTAAATCGGCAGCCATCCCTTTTCCTTTTCCATAGGTTTTAGTTGGCGTATTTACTGATATAAAAATTACCTGAGCTTCATCAATTGCTTTTTCTACTTCTGTTGAAAAGAAAAGATTTCTTCCTCTCGCCTCAGCTACTATTTCAGAAAGTCCTGGTTCATAAATAGGAATATTATCTGTATTGGGATCATTCCAATCTTTAATTCTTTGTTCGTTCAAATCGACAACAGTCACTTGAATATGTGGACATTTTTGAGCAATTACCGCCATAGTTGGACCTCCAACATAACCTGCACCAATGCAACAAATTTTTGTAATTTTCATTTAATTTACTATTATCTTGATCCTTATTTTATTTCAAATTATTCCAATACCAATTTACAGCTTCTTTTAATCCTTCTTGCAAAGAATATTTTGGATTATATCCTAATATTGTTTTAGCTTTATCAATACTTGCTAATGAATGAGGGATATCACCAGCTCTGTTTGCTCCATATACAATTTCTACATCAGCAATTTTCGAGTCAAATTCCGCTAAATATTCTTTTAGATATCGGACCAAATCGTTTAACGTATTTCGATCACCAAATGCGGTATTATAAACTGTATTTATTGCTTCAGGATTTTGACTTGTCATTGCCAGCTCATTCATCTGAATCACATTGTCTATGTATGTAAAATCCCTGGAATAATTCCCATCACCATTGATCACAGGACTTTCATACTTCATTAACTGCATAACAAATTTTGGAATCACAGCAGCATAAGCTCCATTAGGATCTTGCTTTCTTCCAAAGACATTAAAATAACGCAGCCCTATTGTTTCTAATCCATATGTTCTACTGAAAATTTCAGCATATAATTCATTTACATATTTTGTAATCGCATATGGTGATAATGGTTTACCAATTACGTCCTCTACTTTTGGTAATCCTTCAGAATCTCCATATGTAGAAGAACTTGCAGCATAAACAAAACGCTTTATTTTTGCATCGCGAGAAGCTACCAGCATATTCAAAAAACCAGAAACATTTACATCATTTGTTGTAATTGGATCATTGATAGATCTTGGAACAGAACCTAAAGCAGCCTGATGTAAAACATAATCAACACCTTCAACTGCTAAAACACAATCTTCAATATTTCGAATATCTCCTTCAATTAATTTAAAATTAGGATTATCCCGAAAATTTTTCAAATTATGATGATGCCCTGTTGAAAAATTATCCAAACAAATTACTTTGTGTCCTAAACCTAAAAAAAAATCAGATAAGTTCGAACCAATAAAACCTGCTCCACCAGTGATTAAAATTGCATTTTGATTTGATCCTTCCATTATCTAAATTATTTTTTTTTTGAATTTATTCAAAATCCCTTTCCACCAACTAAATTTCTCCTCTTCTTCATGATATCCATTTGAATAAGCTCCGTAACCGTATCCATAACCATAAGCTGTGCCGTATTTTGCCTTATTCTCATAGCCATTTAAAACAATACTTGCATTCGATAATTCTCCTCTTTTTACCCTTGTATTTAGCACTGTAATCATATCCTTTTTGGTATAATTTTGTCTAACTATATAAAGAGTAACATCAGCATATTGAGCGAGTTCTAATGCATCTGACACTAATCCTACTGGCGGAGTATCCAGAATAATGTAATCGTATTTGCCTTTCAGCTCGATAATTAATTCATTCATTGCATCGCTCAAAATTAACTC
>JBDSFP010000492.1:0-5437 GCA_039919415.1 Aquaticitalea sp.
CTCCAATTCCATAAAAGACTTCCGCAGACTTAAATCGTTGGCTCAAAGCCGTTAAACTATCGTTGATTTTTTCTCGTTGTTCGTTGTTTTCGGCAGCCAGTTTTGTACCAATCCATTGCTTGTCGAAACTGTAAGTAATTCTGTTGAAGGATCTTAAAAAAGTAGACCTGGACACATCACTAGTTGTGCTCAATAGACTTGAATTTGTGAACAGATTCCATCGATTGAACTTCAAATTCGCCAAAGCACTGTGCCGATTTCCATTGAAATTTTCCGAATAATTGAGATGCTCATATTTATAGAATGCAATTCCTTTTTCTGGATGCGCCAACTCCAGACCGGCTGTCAAAAGATTTTGGTTGCCGCGTGGCATGTCCAGATTCCAATCGCGATTGAATTCGGCATAATATAGCCGTTCAATGGTCTTGAAGTTTTTCTGAATAAGATCTGCATCAACAATGGCCGATAAATTCCAAAGACTATCCTTTTTAATGATGTCCTGTTTTATCCGAAGTTTGCCAGCAAAACCATCGTTATTGGCATCATCCAAAGTTGAAAACAGGTTTAAATCCTTTTTGCTTCCGGCAGCTTCGAAGTAAATATCTGTTTTTTCAGTTGGCTTATAGGTGCCATTTACCACAGCCAATTGCAACTTGGTTGGTGCTATGAGTTGTACGATTGGCGCATAATTTCCCTGTTGAACACCTGAAATCGGCGATACATATTCATAAATATTACTGATGGCATTACTGTTGGTCAATACATAATCCCCTTGATTGTTGCCCACCAAACGGAATTTGACACTAAACAATTGATCATCTGCATTGTTTGAAAACACGAAGGCTTCTACCCCATCCATGAGTTCTTTTTTATATAGAATACGATTTTCGCTATAAGTTTCAGGCACACCAGAAGGTGCCACCATTTTTGATGGATCATCACCTGCGACTGCCAGGATCTGAACTTGTTCCGGTGAAAGATTTTGTTGCAATGGTTGATTTTTTGAATCCACTTCCGAATAGACCGACACGCCAAGCTTCAATTTTTCGGTTTCATAATTGCCACCACCAAATACCGTAAATCGGGAGAAATTGCGTTCGCTATATTGATAATCGACTGTGATCCTCATTTCGGAAGTAATGGGAAAGGTGGAATTGAAAATGATTTCGCCAGCGTTGTAATCGATGATGTAGTCTTCGCTTTCACCTCGCTTAATTGGTAACCCATTTACATATACCGTTTCACTTCCAGAGACCACCAAGACGTATAACTCGTTATTTGGGCCACGCAATTTATAAGGTCCCTGATTGCCTTCCTGTGCTTGAAATTGACTGGTGGTAAACTGACCTCTTACCAAAGCACCAGCTGCGAACAAATTGGTTTTGGTCCCGACGCTTCGGGATTCCTTATTCAGATTAACGTTGACCAAAAGGCCTTGAACTCTTTTACTGAAACGTCCAAAATAAGAATTGTTGTTGATCAAATCGATGTCTCCAGCTCTGATATTCCATTTATCACTGAAGAGTTCAATAAATACTTGGTCAAACTCATCGAGTCGTTGGGAATAGCCACTTTCTTGTAAGGGTATATTGGCATCCTGAATCGAGGCTCGCAAGGATACTTTATCACTTAATTTACCCGAGATCTGCAAATCTAGTTCGCTGTTGAGTACTGAATTTTGATTATTTCCTATTGTCACGCCTCTTGAAATACTTCCTGAAGTTGTCAATCCATCAAATGGTGTGAAATTTTTCGCCAAGGTCGATTGAGACAGCTTGTACAAACGCTGCATATTCTCCGTATTATCAACAATGATCTTGTCATCCAGCTGAAAATACTTTCGAGTGATAAAATCTGGATAGCGCAAATAATCGATGATGATGGAATCTGTTTCAATCGGTTTTTTGAAGGTCAACAAGGCTTTAGCAAAATCAATGGTATACAACGAACTATCGATAACAACATTGTTTTTTGTCTTAAGAATGAATCTGCTGGAGTTGATGCTTACTGTATCCACTAAAATGGTATCTCTTAAAGCTATTTTTTTGATTCTATAATTGGATATGGTTTCTTGTGCAACCGCACAAAAACCCATCAAAAAAATAATAAGGGAAATAGCAATTTTCATCTGGTTAATAAACTTCTAAAAACGAAAAATATTTTATTGTTAAAATGCCTTCAAGATTATCGCATAAAAGTACAGTATTATTTAATTTAGCAGGTTTAACCAGTACAATGTCTCAAAAACAAAGTATTAAGTAAAATACTTTTTCCATGTCAACTCAATTTTTGTGATTAATACTAAAATCTTAATACTTTCAATATGAAAATCATCTCCTACAACGTCAACGGCATACGGGCCGCACTCAATAAAGGATTTATTAATTGGCTGAAAAGTGTCAATGCAGATGTAGTCTGTTTACAGGAAATCAAAGCGATGCAGGACCAATTGGATCTTACTGTTTTTGAAAACGCCGGTTACAACTACCATTATTGGTTCAGCGCACAAAAAAAAGGCTATAGTGGTGTGGCAATTTTGAGCAAAATCAAACCAAACCATGTAGAATATTGAACAGGAATCGCTTCTATGGATTTTGAAGGTCGAAATATTCGGGCCGATTTCAATGGTGTTTCTGTGATGAGTTTGTATTTACCTTCTGGGACGAATGATGCCCGTCTGCAGCACAAGTTCGATTACATGGATATGTTTCAGGAATATATCTCCGAACTGAAAATAGAAATTCCAAATTTGGTCATTCTAGGCGATTATAACATTTGCCATGAGGAAATCGATATCCACAATCCGAAAGGGCTTTCCAATGTTTCCGGTTTTTTGCCTGTTGAACGAAAATGGATTGGAGCGTTTATGAATAACGGCTTTATAGATTCTTTCAGGCATTTTAACAAAGAACCAAACAATTATACCTGGTGGAGTTATAGAGCGAATTCTAGAAACAATAATAAAGGTTGGCGTTTGGATTATGCTTTGGTAAGTCAACCTTTACAAGAGAAACTGAAACGCAGCGTTATTCTTGCGGATGCCATTCACAGTGATCATTGTCCGATTTTGTTGGAGATTGAGGATTAGTTCTCAGTCGGCAATCCTCAGTCCGCAATTAGCAGTCAAAAATGAAAATGAAGTTGAAGTTGAAGTTGAAGTTGAAGTTGAAGAATAAATATTGGTAAACCTGACTATATCCAAACAGGCTTCCTTACATTCGCAAATGATGGATAATTTAAACTTTTCAGGTACTCAGACACTGAAAGGTTTTTTTATCTTTATCTTTTAACTGAAAATTAATGTAAAAAGAGATTCCTGCTTCCGCAGGAATGAAACGATGAAATACACAACACTACCTCACACCAATATCAAAGTCAGCAAATTATGCTTGGGAACCATGACTTGGGGCAACCAGAATACCCAAGAGGAAGGATTTCAGCAAATGGATTATGCACTGGATCAAGGCATCAATTTTTTTGATACTGCCGAATTATACCCTGTGCCTGCCCAAGAGAAAACGTATGCGGAGACCGAACGCATCATTGGCAATTGGTTTGAAAAAACCGGGAATAGGGACCGGGTGGTTTTGGCATCCAAAATTGCCGGACCAGGTGAATATACCGCACATATCAGAACTAACGGATTTAGTCCTGATGCATTGAAGGATGCTGTTAACCAAAGTCTCAAACGCCTTAAAACAAATTATATCGATCTGTATCAGTTGCATTGGCCAGAACGGAATACGAATACCTTTGGAATTCGGGATTACACACATGAAGAAGAAGGTTGGCAGGACAATTTCCATTTGATTTTAGAAACTCTTGATGAGATTATCAAATCAGGAAAGGTGAGACAGATTGGTATTTCCAACGAAAAAGCTTGGGGAACCATGCGATATCTCGAAGAATCGAAACAACATAATTTACCGAGAATGATTACCATTCAAAACGCGTATTCATTGCTGAACCGAGTATTTGAAGGTGATATGGCAGAAATAGCAATTCGGGAAAACATTGGCTTATTGGCCTATTCTCCAATGGCATTTGGAGTTTTGTCAGGAAAATATATCAACGGAACAGCCTCCGATAACGCACGCCTTAAGTTGTTTCCCAGATTTTCAAGATACAGTTCAGATAGCGCCACGGAAGCAACGAAACAATATCTCAAAATCGCTGAAGATTTTCAATTGAAACCTTCGCAATTGGCTCTGGCTTTTGTTACTTCAAGGCCATTTGTAACTAGCAATATCATTGGGGCGACCACTATGGAGCAACTCAAGGAAAATATCGATAGCATCCATCTTGATTTAAACGAAGACCTATTGGACAGGATTGAAAAAGTACACCAGTCGATTCCAAACCCGGCAACTTGATTTTTAATATTGCACAAAAAAAATCCTGAACTTTCATTCAGGATTTTTTTTTAAAAGAACAAATCTTATTTTTTATTTCCAGAGATATCTCCTTGTCTCACGGTATAGTTGATTTTTAAGGCATTCTGCTTTCTCAACTCTTGTTTAATATCTCCAATAATACCCATATTGGCATCTTTATCAACTTTAAGTGCTGTGGTAAGATAATCTCTCAATTCCTCTCTTTTGGAAGCACGTTCTGATGCGATAAAAGCTTTGATATCGCTCACATCAGCAAACTTATCGTTCAACTGGATACGGGATTCCTTGCCCATTGTTGATTGATATCGATCTTGTGGTTGGCCAACATAAATATACATGACCAAATCTTTTTTGTCAAGCTTTTCAGTTTGATCCGCATTTGGCAAAATATTTTTAATCTTCAATGTGTTTTCACGCATGACTGTTGCCACCATAAAAAAGAACAATAGCATAAATACAATATCCGGCAAGGATGCTGTAGAAATTGGAGGTAATTCGCTTCCTTTCTTTTTATTAAACTTGGCCATAATTATAGTTTAGTGAATTATTATTGTACTTCAGATAATTTTTGTGGGAATTCGATTTTGATCTTTTCGATTTTTTCCTTTAATTTTGACTTGTTCCCACTATAATTGACATCGTCATAATCTTTCTCCATTTCCGCCAAAGTCATTCCATAAAGTTCCTTTGCTCTTCGATCTCTCAAAAAATTATAGGCCGCAACCAATTCGTTTTGAACTGATATATAGGTTGCGTACGTTGTCTCTCTTTCATTCTTCAACGAGACAATTGCTTTATCAGGATTGTCTGAAGAAGCAGGGTTTTTCTTCCCGTGGCAATAACTACACGCTTCGTCACCAGTTCCACCACCATTATCCAAGAATTCAAGGGCTGCTTGACGCAACTTTCCTAATTCCATCAATTCATCTTCAACCAAGAGTTGATTATGTTTATTGATCAAAACTGTAAAGATGTTTTTTTGTTTAATTACAGGGGGTTCCACTTGCTCATCGTCAATCGGAGGTAACTTTCTATTGAGACCT
>JBDSFP010000502.1:0-3108 GCA_039919415.1 Aquaticitalea sp.
GTGGATGTCGCACCATCTTGAAAATAACTTTGTTGCATCCAATTATTTGGGATATCAACATTTTTGATTTCTTTTGATTTTGCTGATCCACTATTCTCCATTCCCAAAAAAGTGTCAGGAAAATAAGTGGTCAAGGCACCATCTGTGAGTCGTTTTCCATTTGGAACTGTTGCTGTGGACAAGGACGAGTTGTTACTTGGAATTGTTGTGGACGGCTTATTGGAATCTTCTCCATTTTTATTGTCGGACTTGCAGGATGTTAATACAATTGACAAAATTAAAAGCAGATTAAATAAATTAAATTTTTGGGTTTTCATAATGACTTGATTTATTATTTAATTTGGAATGACCAATATTTCGACCCTTCTATTTTTTTGTTTGTTTTCATCGGAATCATTGGGTGCAACTGGTTGGCTATCGCCATAACCTTTGATTTCAAACTGGTAGGAAGATGATAGCTTCGTTTTGAGGTAATTGGAAACTTCTTTGGCCCTATTTTCCGATAAGGTTTTATTGCTTGCAGGATTTCCGACATTATCGGTATGGCCTTCTACAACGATTTTGGCTTTTGGAATAGCTTTAATGGCATCGACCAGTTTTTTGAGTTCGCCCGAGGCACTTGCTTTCAATTGAAATTTTCCAGTATCGAAAAGGACCGCACTGTCCAGATTCAAGCGGAGTGCGCCACCAATAGCTGCAACGGCATCGACATCAGCCCCTGGAAGTTCACTGTCTGTTGCCAAATCGGTCAAACGTATATAGTTGTATGTTTCACCTTTTGGGATGAATGGTGCAATATCCACTTTGGCGGTGCCTCCATCGATTTTACCCACGTTGACCCAAGTTTTTCCGTCTTTAGAAATTTCAAGAATTGTTGGCTCTATGGCTCCCATTTCAAAAATATAAAGATCGGCACCATTGACATCGGCTATCGCATTATCCGTGAATTCCAATGTCAAAACACCACGTATTCCAAGATTGCAAATGCGTGGGTCGGCTTTGTAAAACCGTTCCAACGCAAAATCCGGCTCATTGATACTGCCTTGTGTATTGGAACCTGGAGGATTTCCTAATTGATGGGAAATGACCTTGTCCGCAAACGAAAGCGAACCCAAAGGAAGATAAATGAATTTATGTCGTGAATCGATATAGGTATTGCCCAATTCCGATTTTTCGCCATACCAACCAGGATTTTCCTCATAGAATTTCGCTCTGGCCAATTTTGAATCTTTGATAAAAGCTTCGGCCCTCGATTTCTGTTCTTGATAATGGTATTCGGTCATATGCTTGAATTTGGGCGATACTTCACTACTTGCATTTTGGTCCGCAATGCGCTTTGGGACGGGCTCTTTCAAAATTTGCTTGGCAAAACTTTCAGTACTTACATGTTGTCTGTCGGGGATGGTCTTTAACAGTTCCAGTTCCTTTTTGGATACCTGAAAGTGTTCCATTAAAATGGTTTCGCCCTCTGCCTTTGAGGCGGTCGCCACTTTCATTAAGGTTTCTTGTTTTTCTTTATTGCCTCCGTACAAATTATAAGAGGTCAGTTCATTCTCGATAAAGGATTTTTCATCCGTACCAAGTACCTTCCGAAGATTTTCGATTTTCGGATTTAGCTTTGGTGTTGAAAGGCCATCCAATTGATGGCTGATATTCTGTTTATTCATCATGGCCTGAAGCTCCCTTAACTGTTGTTTGCTTTCCGGATTTGTCAGTGCGGTTTCCAATTCCTTAAAATAAGCATCGACAGTTGCTTTTGTATCTCCATTCACTTTTCCATTGCCATTGGTTGTCATCTTTTGCATTTCCGACATTACCAATTTTTTTTCCTCTTCGGAAAGGTTGGATGTCGCGAGCATCTCTTGCAATCCTTCAGAACTGAACGCTTTATTGAATTGCATTTCCAAGGAATCGGTCTTCATCAAGTCCTGAAAAGTGCTGGCATCACCACCGAACATTTCTGACATTTGTTTGGCAACAGAGTCGTCAATGTGTCCTGAGGATTTGATGGTTTTGCTTTTTGAGGTTACTTCTTGGTCTATTTTCACTTCGGTTTTAGACTCATTCTTGCAGGAATAAGCCAAGATTGAAATGAAAAACACGATTATTATTTTTGCTTTCATCAGGTACATTATATCGTCTATCATATTAAGAAACTGCCGCATATCTTGTTCTCATGAACTCATAGTATATGAATCCTGCAGTATTGTACCAATTTTCGTAGCCTATTTTGGCTTCACAACGATCGATTTTCATCAGCACATTATATAACTGTTGCACAAATTCCTTATATTTTTTGTCGTAGGCCTCTTCAAATTCATCATAACTTTTAACAATTTTGACGCGTTGGGTCTGCCATGCCAAGCCTGATAAGGCATGTATTCCTGAAACATCATCACCAAAGGAGAGTGCCCACTTCACGGTTTTTTTGGTATCATGGCCGATGATGCGCAATTTTTCGAATTTTGCGCGGAGTGCTGCCAGTTCATCATAAGCCTTGCCCAAACATTGACAGCCCTCGTTCATCCTCTCGTAATTGCCACTTCTTTGTGCACTGTTGTCTTGTGATTCGCTGCCATTATCGGAAGGATTCTGTTTTCTTTCTCCTCCAGCGGCCCTTCCCGCAGCTCCCCCAGCCGTTTTGCTTTGGGATCCATTATTTTGACTTCCGTCCTGCTGTTCGTCATCTTGCAGTTGTTCCAGAAACCATTCCATTGGGAAAAAACTGGCGTAATTATTTTCAAGAGATTTTAAAGCAACTGACCGGTAATCTATAACCTTTCCATCCTTGTCATATTTAGGCTTATCGGGAATTTGGTATTTGATCGGCCGGCCGTTCTTATCATAGTTCGGCGTTGCTTCAGCAGGATATTTTATGGGAGTGCCAGTGCGATCATATTTCGGATGGTCGCTATCATCATAATAGATGGGTTTTCCGTCCTGATTGTATTTTGGACGGTCTTCCGTATTGTCTTTTGGATATGAAATTGGATTTCCATCTTGATCATAAGTTGGTCTTGATTCATCGGGATATCGGATGGGATTGCCATTGGTGTCATATTTTGGATGTTCGGAATTGTCATATTGAATCGGTTTGCCATCCATGTC
>JBDSFP010000508.1:0-14481 GCA_039919415.1 Aquaticitalea sp.
GATACTGTAATTTCATTTGAAGAAGACGCAAACTGAACCCAGCCAGTAGTTGGGTCGCTCTTAAACCTTCCTCCATCATCCTTGCTGCAGCTAAATGCAAAGACCAACAATAATATAGGTATTATTTTTATAATATTTTTCATAAATATAGTTTTTAAAATTGTTGATTATTCGACTATGGTGAAATTCGTGGAATCAGATTCTCCAAAATTACCACCTCCTGATGCGTAAGTAACTACATCTTGTGCTGCACAGTACAAGTTATAGCTACCTTCAATGGATCCGTCAAACATACCATCTCCATAAGCATCGTAAATTGTTAACGTATAATCTCCTGCAGACAATGTTGGAATAGTGTAATTATACGTCGCTGGATCAAAAGAACCAGATGGAGCACCTGACGGACAACTGGCAAAATCTGAACACTGAACTACTATTCCTGAACTATTAGTAATTTCCCAATTTCTTTCATCTGCAAATCCATCTTCAACTAAAGTTAGTATCAAATCTGCACATACAAATGTAGTAATGTCATACTCTTTTAAAAAGGTTAATGAAACTGGAGGAAATGCACTATTAGGAGCTTCTAAATTCAAAACCAATTTATATTTTACAAAATCTTCTAACCCATCATAGTTGATAGTCACATCTACAGAACCTTCGTAGGAACCCGCTGGAATTGTAGCGGACCCCAATGAATAATCAGCACTTGAAAGTTCTTCTGATGACGCTTCAGTATCAACGGTTACATCAAATGTTCTTGCCTCACTTGAAGTATTAGTCGCAAGCACAGGGATAGACACCGTAGTACCTCCTTGTGGGACAGAAAAGTCTAGAACAGATACACCAAACCCAATACCAGTTCGATTACCGTTAGGATCGTAAGTTATGGACTCGGTGTCTTGACAAGAAGAGACGAGTAAACAAATAACAATTAATTTTATTAAAATTTTCATAATTTATAATTTTTAAAGTTAGTAACCGGGAGCCTGTTGATCGCTGATAACAGGATTCGCATTAAGCTCTCCAGTTGGGATTGGGAAAATAAATTTAGGAGAGGATACAGGCAAACTACAAGGATAAGCACCACCACAATCTCCTGGAAATGAACCTCTTTCAATACCTTGATTAGTAATTGATTTTACTCTCTTTATGTCTGTATATCTATGTCCCTCATAAGCCAACTCTATCCTTTTTTCAGCGATTATACCATTAATTGCTTCCAAAAGATTTCCATAGGATATCGGGCTTGGAGCGGCTGAATGTCTTGCAGTCTGCACTGCCAATACATCAGCGGCCGCTAAACCAAGTTGTCCAGATTTAGCATATGCTTCCGCCCTGATTAGATAAATCTCTGATATTCTCATAGCCTTAAAGTCATTGATTGCCTGTGTGTCCGCATTGATTGGATATTTACCTACAATCAATAAGTCATCTGCGACATCACTGGCGGGGTCAAGGATTACGGCCTTTCTAATATCATCGTCTTGAATCAAATCAAACAGACTATGCGAAATTTCAAATTTTGGTCCCTGTCCAGAGAAATTCCAAATGAAATTAATACCATAATCAAATCCTTGTACATTGTCATATTTGTAGACAACTTCGGTAACATCAGCATCTTCATTGAACATATTGAAATATTGCAATTGATTCGCCAATGGATATTTTGCAATCAAGCTAGTACATAATGGTATTACTGCTGAGTTGTCGCCTGATTCTAATGCAATTCTTGCTCTTAAAAATGTTACAAAATCAGGAGTCGCAAAATTAATATCGCTTGTTCCTGCTGGAAATAGCGCTAACGCTTGATCCAAATCAGCCTGAATAGCCACGAGTACTTCCCCAGTCGTATTTCTGGCCGGTGTTGCATCAGTAGAAACATAATCTACATAAGGTACACCTAATGATGCGTCATCCATAAAATCAAAACCATAGTACAGTAACAACTCGTAATGTGCGAAAGCTCTAAAAGCATAACATTGAGCCAAAATATTGTTATATGCATCTTGGTCTGCGCTACTTGGTGTAATAGTTGCAGCAGCTGTAAGAAGTCTGTTAAAGTTATTGATTACAGAATAGCGACTATTCCACAACCCTTGATCGCCACCTTCAGCGTTCAAAATTTGTTGATGAAGCCCTGTTAATTGTCCACCGTTATCACGTCCCAATCTAGTATTATCAGTAAATATAGAATTGAATGTAATTACTGGATTAAAATCATAATTCCCAATCGCTCCAGCAAGACCAAATTTAAGGTCATTTACAGAGTTATATGCGGTTTCTTCAACGAGTGAATCCACTGGGAATCTATCTAATTGATTGCTACAACTCGACAATAGCGCTACGACTGTAAAGGTCAATATTCCTATATATTTTTTCATTTTCATTTTTTTTAAAAAGTTAAATCAAATCCTAAGCTTACGGTTTTTGCTACTGGATAATCAAAGAAGGTTTGAGTGGTTGTTCCTTCTGGGTCAAAACCTCTGAATTTGGTCCATGTGAATAAATTGGTACCCTGTAGAAAGACACGCACCCCATTAAACACACCAGTTTTTTCCAAGACATCCTGTGATAAACTATAGGATAAGGATACATTTCTCAATCTCAAAAATGACGCATCCTCAAGATATCTATCTCCAGATTTTGCTCTCAAACCACCTTGAGATAATGCAGGTATAGCAGTAATCTGACCTGGTGTTGTCCATGCATTTAGCAAGGATGTAGAACCATTCGCAAATGCACTCAAGCTAACGTCCTCAATAATCGCCAAGGAACCATTAGTTTTCCATCTATCAGCTTGGAATGAAAACAATCCATTCAAGGTAAATCCTTTATATGTAATATCAGCTCCAAAACCACCCGTATAGGTCGGATCAAAGTTTTTATCCAAATATACTGCGTTGTTTGGATCGTATACATTGGTAAGATTTCCATCCAAATCCAAGTACAAAGGTTCCCCGTTCGCAGGGTTGACCCCAGCCCATCTTGGATAGAACCACGTGTTGGCAGGTCGTCCTTCTGCTATTCTTAAACTAGTA
This sequence comes from Aquaticitalea sp., assembly GCA_039919415.1. Lineage (GTDB taxonomy): Bacteria > Bacteroidota > Bacteroidia > Flavobacteriales > Flavobacteriaceae > JBPOFM01. The sequence continues at coordinate 3,042 of JBDSFP010000508.1, forward strand.
CCAGTAAAACCCCCTGGAAAGCTTTCCACCTTGTTTTTGTTGTAGTTCGCGTTCGCATTGATTTTAATACCCCAGTAATTGCTGGATGAAGGTCTTAAAAGTGCATAAGTTAATTGTAAGTCAATTCCTCTATTACTCATGTCAGCTACATTGGTAGATACTGCGCTAGCTCCAGTACCAGCAACTGACAACAATTTATTTGCAAAAAGATCTGTAGTTAAATTGCGATAGTAATCGAATTCCCCTGACAATCTATTTTGCCATAGACCGAAGCTCAGACCAACGTCAAATTGATTGGATGTTTCCCACTTGATAGCAGGGTCTATCAATGTTCCCAATTGGTAAGCATTACCTAATTGGTAACCCGATCCTGAAGATACAGTTTGCAGTCCTTGATAACGAGAACCAACATTTTGGTTACCCACCACGCCATAACTGGCTCTCACTTTAAGAATGTTTATCCAATCCACATTTTGCATGAAGGCTTCTTTATCAATATTCCAACGACCAGAAACAGACCAGAAAATACCATCCCTATTTTCAACGAATCGAGAAGTCGCATCGTTACGGATGGATCCAGAAACACCGTAACGCCCGTCATAATCCAAATCGAGGGTGGCAAAAACCGAACCTAAAACCAGCTCGCTTTCTCTAGATCCCACAGAAGGAATATAATTGTAAACATTGTCACCTTCAACAGTAGCACCATCCGTAAAGCCAGCACCGGAAGTTGGTAAGGCAGGATTTAAACCAAATGCCTGAAAATTTGCAACCTGCGTATTTGCATAGTTGAATTCTCCAAAAACGGCCGCATTCACGTTGATTTTTTCCGTTATGTTACTATTATAACGAATGAAGGCATTCGTTATGAAATTAGCATCTCTATAAAATTGCTCAAATTGAGATCCTTTGTTCAATGCACCATCGGTAGGAGTTCTAAAACTTCTGATACTTCCAGGAGGCGTAATGGAAAGTCTTTCTTCATAAGTATAATCGAGCCCTAAAGAAGCTCCAGCTGTTAAATTCTTAGCGAAATTATAATCTGCTGCAATCCTACCTACAATCTTAATTTCAGATTCTTGGTCTGTTGCCAATGCAGCAGTATTCAATGCAATAAACGGTGTATTTCGGAAACCATCGATATTACCAAAATCTATATTTCCATTTGCCAGATAGGCTCCAGACCCTCCGCTTCCCTGAGGTCCGGTGCCCCAAATATTGATGGAGCCATCTGGATTATAAGGCGATAAATAAGGTAATCCAATATAAGGTACAATGAAGGGGTTATCCAAATCACCTCCCGAATTATTGTCCCGAGATGCATCAACAATGAAATCACTTACTGAATAGTTTCCAGTAAAATTTGTGGAAAAATTAAATTTATTATCATTGGAATTCGCATTGAAGTTGTTACGGAATGAAAAACGTTTCAGATCACTACCAATGGTAGTACCTTCTTGTTTAAAATATTGAAGGGAAGAATAAGAACTAGAATTATCTCCTCCTGTCGTCACCGTAACTTCATGCGAAATGGTTTTACCTTGGCGGAATAATATGTCTGCCCAGTTGGTATTGGATTGGCGGGCAATGGTAGCAATTGCCGCATCAGAAAGTTGGTCTCCAAATTGAGCCCCAGGTAGTAAGTCTCTCTGGAAGGTCAAATATTGTTGGGCATTCATGACATCAAATCGTGGTTGACCAATTTCAGATACCCCATACAGAGATCTATACTGAACCTTTACTCCAGAACCTCTATTACCAGTTTTGGTTGTAATTAATATAACACCTCCAGCTCCTCTATTACCATAAATAGCAGTAGCAGCAGCATCTTTCAATACTGACAATGATGCTATGTCGTTTTGGTTCAAACTTCGAAAGTTATCTTGGTCAACTGGCACCCCGTCAATAATAAAAAGCGGTTCAGTATCACCGTTCAATGAGTTACGCCCGCGGATAATTATCGTAGCACTTTGACCTGGTTGACCAGATCCGGTACTGACGTTGACACCTGCAGCTTGCCCTTGCAACATCTGATCTATTGAAGCAATAGGAACTTGTTCAATGGATTCTGCAGCAACTGTAGATACCGAAGATGTAATTTTGGAGCTGTTTGTGGCCCCAGCATAACCTATGACCACAACCTCTTCAAGAGCCGCAGCATCTTCTTCCATTTGAACTGCAATAATGCTATTTGTACCAATCTTCTTTTCAACTGTCTTCAAACCGACAAATGTAAAAACAAGGGTTTCGTTTGCACTTGCTATGATGGTATACTTACCATCAAAATCAGATTGTACTCCTCTAGTTGTACCTTTTACAATTACGTTCACGCCAGGCAATGGCAAGCCATCAGCTGAAGAAGTAATTGTTCCAGAAACAGATTTCTCTTGTGCAAAAGAAATTTGAATCGAAAACGCCATAAGTAGCGTCATTAACCATGTTAACTTTAATTTCATAAAACAATTTTTTGAATTAGTCCAGAACAAAAATCTTAATAAAATATTAAACAAAAAAGTTATTAGTCTAAAAATATGTTAAAGTTAAAAGGACTATGATCAATAGATAAATTTGCCTATATGGCCTATTTCACTATCATAAAGATGCATAAGTCTTAAAAACGTTGCGTTAAAATTTTAACTTTGCCCAAACTTTAACATTTTGGCATTACAACTAAAGTTAACAAATTGTGAATTCGAATGTGGAACAGATGAAGCAGGACGTGGCTGTCTTGCCGGACCTGTCACGGCCGGAGCGGTCATCTTACCGATAACCTTCATAAATAAAATGTTAAACGATTCAAAACTGCTTTCGGAAATCAAACGCAAAAATTTAAAATCGATTATTGAAAATGAAGCTATTTCTTTTTCGTTTTCCCATGTGTTTCAGGAGGAAATCGACAGAATCAATATTCTCAACGCTTCCATTTTGGCCATGCACAACTCCATTGCAAAGCTTCACATCAAACCGGAATTTATTGTTGTGGATGGTAATCGTTTCAAACTTTATATGGACATCCCTCATCGGACGATTGTAAAAGGTGATGGAAAATATCTGAATATCGCTGCGGCCTCCATATTGGCAAAAACGCATAGAGATGAGTATATGTGCCAAATCCATGAAGAATATCCTATGTATAACTGGAAACAGAACAAAGGCTATCCCACTAGGGAACATCGCGAGGCCATCAGAAAATATGGCATTACAAAATATCACCGAAAATCGTTCAGATTATTGAAAGAACAATTACAATTAGACTTGTAACTTTTTATATTTGCACAAAATCCTTCCCAATGCGAAAATTTTGGCTCCTGATTCCTTTTGTCCTTATTATCAATGGATGTGAAAATGATTCAACGAGAAATTCCAACTTGATTTCACTGATTCCTGAAAACGCTTCCATTATTATAAAAACAAAATCCATTGAAGGATTAAAAAGTGTCTTCAAAAACAATAGTCTTTTGAATGCGCTTTCCGAATATAAAGACGTGAAAGCCTTGGAATTAAAAATCAACTATCTTAATTACCTTAAACCTTCTGACAACATGTTACTGTGTTTCGGAACTTCAGAAAAAGATAGTCTGCAGATTTCTATCATTACAAAATACCAACAAGATCTGTTCCGTTTGGATTCTGTTCCCAACCGCACTGTGGAGACTTACAGTTATAACCATCTGACCATCACAAACACGACCCTCGATCAACAAATCATATACAGTACCGTTAAAGACAGCATGTTTTTTGGGTCCAACGACCAAAGTCTGACAGAAAATATTTTCAAGGATGATAAATCCATTGATAAGGAACTGGAAACCATTTTCAGAACTGCAAATCTTGATAAATCGATCTCGGTTCTTATCAATACAAAACACAAAAAATTAGCGCCAAAATTTTTCCTAAGTGATGAATTGAACCAAATGTCCTCGTCTGATTATTTCATGCTTGATGGCGATCTTTCACAGGATCAATTGGTGTTCAATGGAATTACAAAAACAAGTGATTCGTCAAAAGACCTCATCAATATATTTAAAAATACCGTGCCGCAGGAAAATCAACTTTCAAAAATCTGTCCTCCAGACGTGGATGGTTTTATGAGCTTCACCTTCGGCAACTATAGGAATTTTCACGAAAATATATTGAAATTCAAAACACAGGATACGCTTGTATCCTCTTCTCTTTTTGATACAGCTTCAGAACTCGGTGTGATATATAGAGGTTCAGATCAGGCAGTCATTGTCAGATCTTTGGATGCTAAAGCAATGAGCGATTTGCTCCTTGCACAAAATGTGCTTGAAACCTATCGGGAAGTAAACATTTATCCTTTTGAAAATTCCAAAATGTTTGCCAACCATTTTGCTCCGTTTATCACTTATGAAAATGCTTCAAAATATGCCAATATTGATGATTTCTTTGTATTTACCGATAGCGATACTTTGATGAAAGATATAATTTCCAGCTATCAAAACACGGCGACTCTTGCAGAAAGCATTGTTTTTCAAAACATTATGGAACATTTAAGTGATGAATCATCATTATTTGTTTATGCAAATTCGTCATCCTTAAACCACCTTTTAAATGTCAATTTTTCAGAGGAGAAAGCTTTAAAGATAGAGGCGTTCCAGTCGTCCGCCATTCAGTTTATTCAGGATACTGATTTTTCGCATGTCAATCTAATCATCAAAAAAAACAAGGACAAAACTGTTGCCAATTCGGTTTCTGAAGACATTAACATCACCTTGGATGATGATTTGCTGACAGAACCACAGTTTGTGAACAACCATACCATCAAGGAGAAGGAAATTTTGGTCCAGGATGTCAAAAACAATCTATATTTGATTGCCAATGACGGTAAGGTCATTTGGAAAAAGCAATTGGAAGGGCGCCTTCTGGGAAAGGTAGAGCAAATGGACATGTATAAAAATGGACGGTTGCAATTGACCTTTGCCACATCAAATCGTGTATATGTTTTGGATAGAAACGGCAAGGATGTTTCACCTTTTCCGTTAAAATTCAACGATGCCATCACTCAACCACTTTCGGTATTTGATTATGACAATAAAAGGGATTACCGTTTGATGGTCACTCAAGGCAAATCGGTATTGATGTATGATGGCAAAGGAAAAATCGTGTCCGGTTTTACCTATAAAAAAGCCGAGAACACCATCAACTCACAACCGAGGCACTTTAGGATTGGCAGAAAGGATTATATCGTTTTTGTGCAAGGCAACGATTTGCAAATCCTTGACAGGATTGGCAAAACCAGGATCAATGTGAAAAATAATATTGCCTTTTCGGGCAACGATATTTTCCTGTATGACAATAAGTTCACCACCACAACCGATAAAGGCGATTTGATACAGATTGAGGCCACTGGAAAAATGAGCAGCCTTAATATTAATCTAGGCGAAAAACATGGCATGACTGCCACCGGCAAAACTTTGGTGACCATGTCTGACAATGTCTTGAACATCAACTCACATAAATTAGAATTGGATTTTGGTGCATATACCGCCCCAAAAATCTTTTATCTGAAGGACAAAATTTACGTATCAGTCACGGATTTGCAGGCCAAAAAAATCTATTTATTCGACAGTGTTGGCAAACCTATTGATAATTTTCCCGTATATGGCAACTCTGCCATTGAAATGGACAACATCGATAACGGCAACGGATTGGAATTTGTAACCAAAGGCGATAGCAATTCGATTTTGATTTATCAAATGAATTAATTTCATCCACTTACAATTATTCGTGAATACATACACTTTATACTTTTTCATTTTTATCGGCTCGGGTAGTGATTTTTTTTGCTTCCGTCTAGCCAAGTCAGTTAATATTGCAGGATAACGCCAACACTAAATTTTGAATTTGCAAAAGAGAAAATACAGTTCTTGGTCTGAAAGCATTTCGTTGCCAATTGAAAACTGCTTTAAAATGACTATGAAAATAAACCTTTAATCAATTTATTTGTAACAGTGATTGTTACATATCTCATACCCTTGGGAAGATGAATTCATTATTATTGCTTAACTTTAGGCATATGTGAATTGTTCTGTACCAATGAGGCTTCAAAATTTATTGTTTTTCCTGTTTCTCAAGTCCATTTTGATATTTGGACAAGGTGTCAAATCCGGGACAGAAAACGATTCCATTCTGACAGAACTGTATCACGACCAATTTGAGTCTTTTCTTTACATCGATGCCCATAAAGCCCATACATATATTGATAGTTTGTCAATGGTTAGCAAAACAAACCGTTATCCAAAATCCAACTATTATTACCAATATGATTTGGGTGCCCTTAACTTTGTGGAACATCATCTCCAAGCCTCCAAAATCCATTACCATGAAGCATACAAATTGGCCAAGAATCAGAATTGGAACATGGAAGCTATTACTGCTAAAATTTGGCTGGCCAATCTCAATTATTTTAATCAAGACCTCTCCTTGGCTGAAACCCAATATCGTGAAGTTTTAAAAGAATCTTCCCAGATAGGATTTGTAAACGGAATTGCCAATGCATTTTATGGCCTGGCAGACATCCAGGAAAATAAAAAAGTGGCATTGATATTTCTTATAAAGGTGGATTCTGTTTATCAGCATTATAATACCATCAGTCCAGTTCTGGCCAATACTTATGATTATATTGGGCGTATCTACCTGGAAACCTTTAAAAATCGGGCCTTGGCAAAAGTCTATTTTCTTAAAGCATTGGAGGTCTCAAAACAGACCAATTACCGTTCAGGAATGGAGTATGTCATGGATGAACTTATGAAACTGGATTTCAATAAAGACGAATATGAAAAAGTCTACACCTATTTTAATGGACTCCTCGCCAATAGTATTCAACAAGCGGATACCATCGCAATTGCCAGAAATCTGACAAAAGTAGCCCAATGGGAGCTATATTCCAATCAATTGGAGCTTGCAGAACACCATTACCAAACTGCATTTGATTACTTTGTTGTCCTAAACGACCTAACATCCCAAGAGAATGTAAATCTCTGGTTGGCGGAAGTTTATATAAAGAAAAATAATCCTGATAAAGCGCAATTTTATTTGGATAGAATAGAAAATGTCCAAATCTCCTTTAGAAATACTGATTTCGTCGAGGGCATTTATAAGGCGCAGATTGAAATTTTGATAATGAATAAAGACTTTCAATTGGCATTGGCAAAGGAACAGGAATTGGATAGCCTCAAATCAGCCTCAAGAGATCAAAAAAACGACGAGGCTTTTTTAGCATTGGAGCGAAAGTTCCAATCCAAAAAAAAGGAACAGGCAATTGCCCTTTTGACTTCCAAGAATGAACTGGCACAACAGCAGAAATCAAGCCAGAAGAATTTGTATTTATCCATTATTCTTGTGGTGGCTCTCACTGCACTATCCTTTTATGCCCTCTACCGAAATAGACAAAAGGTCAACTTAAAATTGGAAGAACTCGATGCCTTTAAATCAAAATTCTATGTCAATATTTCACATGAATTCAGAACCCCATTGACCTTACTACTGGGGCCTATCGAGAAACAATTGGGGGAATTTAATCTTGAACAGGAAAAACGCTTGGAGTTAAACCTTATGCGTCGCAATGCCCAGCGACTGTTGAGTCTTGTCAATCAGTTGCTGGATCTGTCAAAATTGGAATCAGGACAGCTTAAACTTCATGTTTGCGAAGGCAACCTACATGACTTATTATATGCTCTAAGCGCTGCCTTTGAGTATCAAGCGGTGCTAAAGCACATTGATTTTATTGTGGACATCCAAGCACCTGAACAAGCATGGTTTGACAAAGATCTGATGGAAAAAGTGGTTATCAACTTACTTTCCAATGCCTTTAAACATTCACCTGAACATGGTGAGATTATATTTAGGGCAATGGCTTCGGACAAATCCGTCATTATTACCATTCAAAACGAAGGACACCCACTGACCAAAGTGCAGATTGAACAAATATTCAACAGATATTATCAGGCAGATGTACATTCTGAAGGCGTAGGGGTTGGATTATCATATGTCAAGGAATTGATAGGTCTTTCACACGGTACTATTTCTGTCCAACAATATGCCAATGGAAAGATTGCATTTCAGGTTTGTTTGCTAACAAAAAGGGAGATGTTCAAGAGCTCTGAAGTAAGTGAAAACGATGCTCACCCCCAAATCCTTCCAGATAGCTCATATGATGTTAACGCATCGATTGGAAATGAAAGTATTGACGACGATTTACCAATCGTCTTATTGGTAGAAGATAATGAAGATATTCGAACTTTTATGACATCTTCTTTCAAGGAGCTTTATGTAATTGTTGAAGCAGGCAATGGAAGGGAGGGCTTGAAAAAGGCACTGGAACTTATTCCGGATATCATTATTTCCGATGTGATGATGCCCATTATGGATGGCTTGGAATTAACTTCTATTTTAAAAAAGGATGAACGGACCTGCCATATTCCAATCATTCTATTGACTGCAAAGGTGGAGGAAGCTGATGAGTTAATGGGTTTGGATTTGGGAGCTGACGACTATATCATAAAGCCATTCAAGATAAAATTACTCAGATCGAGGGTTAAAAACCTTTTGGAACAACGAAATAAATTAAGGGAACGCTTTTCCCAGGAATTGATTCTTAAACCAAAAGACATCGTTATTACCAATCTTGATGTGGTCTTTTTCGAAAAGATCAAAACCGTTTTGGATGAAAAATTGACAGAATCTTCCTTTAGTGTGGAGGATTTCAGCATGGCCGTAGGGATGAGCCGCATGCAGCTACATCGAAAATTAAAAGCCCTTACAGGTCTTACCACCACAGAATTTGTAAGGGAGCAACGTTTAAAATTGGCAACCACTCTTATAGGACAGAGCGACATCAACATCTCGGAGATAGGCTATATGGTAGGTTTCAATGACCATTCGTACTTCGCAAAATGTTTTAAACAGGCCTATGGTTGCACACCTTCAGATTACACTCCTTCAAAAAACAAATAAACATCATTAGTAACACCAAAATGTCACATCTTCACATTTTAGCAAAAATCACAAACTGGTTACAAAAGTCATAGCATCGGTTACATATGTTATAGCCTTTTTAAGACATTAACAATACTTTAGACCTTATTGATTTCCCCACTAATTAATACGTCGTTCTCGGTAATGAAAAAAAAAGCAAAACTGGAAGGAACAGTCGATGCCATTGCCGGAAGGAAAATTTATATCAACATAAATCATCTGGAAAAGGGCGCTTACAAATTACATATTATCCATAACAACAAAATCCTTATAAGTACAAAGTTCAACAAAGAATAATTGAATACACCATGATAACAGAAATTCTAACATCCGAATCCATTCATCCAAATCCAGCTTCCCAATATCCAAACAGACCTCCAATTTACCAAAGTGGAACTGTATGATGTTCTTGGCAAAAGGGTTATGGATACTGTTGCGACCAACCAATTAAACATAGAACGCTTCAAATCCGGTATTTACTTTGTGAAAATCCATACCGTCAATGGAACGGTTACCAAAAAATTGGTCATTGAATAATATTTAAGAAGTTATTAATCAGTTTTTCTTATGAAGGGGAAACAGACTCTTAAAAAGGGTTTGTTTCCTTTTTCTTTTAGTTTTAGTTTTCAATTCATGGAAAATGATGTTATACCGTTTTGTTTTAATTCCCTTCAATATTAGGTAGTATTGCAGACTTCAAAATTACTAAAATTACTATGATCAGACCTAAAAAGTCCTCCTTCAACAAATGTACAATTGATGATTGGAATTTGGCAAAAGAAATGATAGTTGACTTTCAGGAACTCTTTACCAGGAATTGGTATAGCCTAATTACCAATTGGAAAATTACATCCTCATTGTTCTCATCATAGCCATCAATCAAACTTGCTTCACATTACCCCAAAATAAGTGACAAAAGATAAAAATGTCCTGAAAAACATACAAAGAAATGAGTAACTTGTCGCGCAATTAAAACGTTGCAAGTCATCTAAAATAAATAAATTGAAACATACTGGAAAATTTGTAATTTCATTGGATTTTGAGCTGATGTGGGGTGTCAGGGATATACAAACAACTGAAACCTATGGGAGGAATATTTTAGGCGTTTGGGAAGCCTTACCAAAAATGATAGACGCATTTGAAAGCCATCAAGTGAAAGCAACCTTTGCAACCGTTGGTTTTTTATTTGCATCCAATAAAGAAGAGCTCAACACCTATTTTCCTGATGAGAAACCCAAATATGCAAATCCAAATCTATCGCCGTATAATGGTCATTTCGATTTGGTTAAGGAAAATGAAGCACACGATAAATATCATTTCGCTTCAGAGCTTATAGCGCTTTTACAAAAATATCCCAACCAGGAGATTGCCTCCCATACATTCTCACATTATTACTGCCTTGAAAAAGGTCAGACACCCAATGATTTCAATAATGATACAGTAGCAGCTATACTAATTGCAAAAGAGAAAGGTATCATTTTGAGAAGCTTAATATTTCCAAGAAACCAATTCAACGAGTCCTATCTTGAAATTTTAAAAAATAACGGTATTACCTCCTATCGAGGCAACGAGAGAGTTTGGTTTTATACTGCCGCCACTGAAGAGACTATTTTTAAAAAAGCATTTAGATTAATGGATACCTACGTTAAAATTTCTGGACATAACAGTTATGATTTAGACGATATTCAAAAAAATACACCTTACGACATTCCTTCAAGTAGATTTCTTCGCCCATTTTCCCCAAAGCTAAAACCGCTTGAAACATTACGGTTGAAACGAATTCTCAATAGCATGACCTTCGCAGCAAAAAACAGCAAAGTATATCATTTGTGGTGGCACCCGCATAACTTTGGTGCTCATCAAAAAGAAAATTTTGAATTTTTGAATAAAATACTCCAACATTATGATGTTCTCAATTCCCAGTACGGATTTGAAAGTATAACAATGAGTGAATTGTCAAATCAATTAAAAGAACAATCATGACCTCGAAAAAAATAGTGATGCTTACAGGGGAAAGCCAATCCTCAATTTATATGTACAACGGATTGAAAAATGATGTCCAAATCTCTACAGTATTGGTTGAAGGAAAAGGGGGCAGAAAAAAATTCATTCAAAGAAGGATAAAAAAATTGGGGTTGTTAAAAGTCTTGGGGCAAATATGTTTTCAAGTTTCCATTCCAAAACTATTGGAAAAAACGTCACAAAATAGAATTGAGCAAATAAAATCAATATACAAACTTGATAATACACCAATACCTGTTTCTATTTTAAAAAAGGTAGATTCCGTGAACTCAGATGAATGTATCGATTTTATAAAAAACGAAAATCCAGACTTGATCATTGTCAACGGCACACGGATCATTTCCACGAAAGTCTTGAATTGTACAAGTGCCATTTTTATAAATACCCACGCCGGCATCACCCCAAAATATAGAGGCGTTCA
>JBDSFP010000013.1:0-8570 GCA_039919415.1 Aquaticitalea sp.
ATCAATGATGCCAAAAACGAGATCAACGAATTGTTTAAAGGGACTTGAACTTTATATAAAATTTAGAAAGAAATAACTCCGAGTTATAATTAAATGATCTTTAAATCAATTATCTGAAATATTTAAAACGACTCATTTTAAAAAAATATATTTAATAGGTAAACATTTTTTCATGATAGAAATAATTAAAAATAAAGAACATTGGGATGTATTGATAAATGAAGTTGAATCTTTTGATTTCTATAGCACCTATGAGTACCATGATCTTTCAAAACTCTCGGGAGAGACACCTATTTTAATTAAATATAGTAAGGACGATATCATTATCGGTTTGCCCCTTTTACTTCGACCGATCAACAACTCAAATTTTTGTGATGCGACCTCGGTGTATGGCTACGCTGGACCGATTTCAAAAAATGTCCACCCAAATTTTGATAATTCTGAATTCCAGGAAGAACTACATGCCTTTTTTATAGAAAATAATATTGTTTCTGTATTTTCTAGGTTGAATCCCTATTTGGCGCATCAAGAAAGTATTTTAAGTGCCGCCGGACAAATTATTGTTAAAGGTGAGGTTGTTATGATAGATCTATCTGAAAGTTCGGAATTGCAACGCCAGCAGTATCATAAAAGAATGAAATCCCAAATCAACAAGGCGCGAATGCTTTGTACGGTCAGAAAAGCGGAATCCAAAGAGGATATCATGCTTTTCATGGAACTATACTATGAAAACATGAACCGTGTGGATGCAAAAGATTATTATTATTTCAATGAAGATTATTTTCATAAATTCATGAAGAACAGCAACGGTAAGGTCGATATCCTCCTTGCCACGCTCAATGAATCCAATACCGTGATTTCTGGAGCCATGTTCATGAAGACAAAAAATATCATCCAATACCATCTTTCTGGCACCAAATCTGATTATATGAACGTTGGAGCCTTAAAGTTGATAATTGACGAAATGAGAATCCAAGGTACAGAAGAAGGGTATAAATTGTTGAATTTAGGTGGTGGATTGAACAGTAATGATGATTCATTATTGAGATTCAAAAAATCATTCTCGAAAATAACCAGGGAATTTTCGGTTTGGCAATACATAGTGAATGAAAAAATTTACAATGAACTATGTGCGCCTTTCCAAGGGAAAACCACTGAATACTTTCCGAAATACAGATGTGCTGATTAAAACTGGCTGATTTGTTTTTGGGATGTTCTTAGCATATTTCGACATCAGGACAATAAACTTCTTCCATATTTGTTTATATATGAATGTAATTCGAAACACAATTGATTCAAACATCTCAATTGAAGTCAATGGATTTTTTGATAAAATACCCAACTCATAAACGTGGTACAATTATAGATATGCCAATAAATAAATAAATAATATTTGATTGGATTTTGAGTTTGTTATCATCCATCAACGTAAAAAAATGTTATTTATCGTATTTATTAGGTAGGTATAGTTTAATTGGTTGATATTTATTCAGAATTTTATAATTCATTTTTATCGAAAATCAAGTCATTGAGAAATTTGATAGTAAAATTTTTGTCCCCAGACTCCCTCACTAGACAATTAAATTGAATAGTAACAAACTTATGTAATGTATTACTTATGGATACTAAAATTTGGTTATCCTCGCCACATATGGGTGGCAATGAACAAGACTACATCAATCAAGCCTTTGAGACCAATTGGATTGCTCCACTAGGCCCGAATGTGACTGGTTTTGAAACAGATCTCCAATCGTATTTCGGAGACGATAGTTTAGTTGCAGCCTTAAGCTCAGGCACCGCTGCAATACATTTAGGATTGATTCTACTCGGAGTTGGCAAGGATGACGAAGTACTTTGCCAAAGCAAAACATTTTCTGCTTCTGCAAACCCAATTGTTTATTTGGGTGCAAAACCAATATTTATCGACAGTGAGGAAGATACATGGAATCTGTGCCCTGAACAACTCGAATTAGCCATCAAAGACCGCATAAAAAAAGGAAAGAAACCAAAAGCCATTATAGCGGTGCATCTATATGGAATGCCTTATAAAGTTGATGAAATTCATAGAGTTGCCGCAACTTATGAAATCCCTATTTTGGAAGATAGTGCTGAAGCCTTGGGAAGTCATTATAAGGGTAAAAAATGTGGGACTTTTGGAAACATTTCGGTTTTGTCTTTTAACGGTAACAAAATCATAACCACTTCTGGTGGCGGTGCGTTGGTAAATAAGGACGAAAAAATCAAACAAAAAGCAGTATTTCTAGCCACACAATCAAGGGACAATGCAGTTGAATATTTACATTCGCACATTGGCTATAACTATCGGATGTCCAACATATTGGCTGGCATTGGAAGAGGTCAAATGCAAGTGTTGGACGAAAGAGTGAAAGCTCGGAGGAACAATTATGAGTTTTATTACAAAAATTTAAATCAAATTCGAGAGCTGTCCTTTTTGAGCGAACCGAAAGATTATTTTTCAAATCGTTGGCTCTCGTGTATCCTTACAGAATCAGAACGCATGCGTGAAGATATCAGACTTGCTTTGGAAAAAGAAAATATAGAATCAAGACCGTTCTGGAAACCTATGCACCAGCAACCTGTCTTTAAGGAATGTCCTAGATATTTAAATGGTATTTCTGACGAATTGTTCAAAAAAGGACTATGTTTGCCTAGCGGTTCTAATTTAACTGATAATGAAAGGAATAAGGTGTTAACCACCATCAATCGCTATTTTAGTGTATGATAAACCAATTATTACATAGAGTCTCACATAAATACGCCTCAAAATGGCTCATTTTATTGATCGATTTGGTCATTGTGCTATTTTCCTACTTCTTCGCGTACATAATCCGATTTAATTTTCAAATTGATTTTGACGTCAAAGAACTTTTAGGACAACTTCCATATGTATTTCTAGCTGGCTTGGTTAGTTTTTTATTGGTGGGATCCCACAAAGGTGTTGTAAGGTTCACAGGGTTTAAGGATATTGTCAATATTATAATTGGTGTCAATATTTTGGCAACCATATTGATGCTCACAACATTTTTGAGTAGAAATTATAATTTTGAAACCAGTTATAATATTCCTGGCTCCATAATATATATTCATTTATTATTGAATATTTTTTTTCTGATAGGTTTTAAATTTTTCGTCAAGTCACTTTACAATAACTTGACCCATGATTTTAAATCGTTAAAGGACGTATTGATTTTTGGAGCTGGAAGTTCTGGAATGATCACATACGATGCTATCAACAACGATCCCAATAGTAATTTCGAAATTGTTGGTTTTATTGATGATAACGAACGAAAGGTAGGGAAAAAAATCAATCTTTTGAATGTTTACGGTTTTGATAAAATCACTCCGTATTTCATAGAAAAACACAATGTTGAAGAGGTTATCATCTCCATTCAGAACATTGAATCTTCCAGACTTCTCGAAATCACAGGCCGCCTTTTTAGTTTAGGCTTAAAGGTCAAAATCGTTCCACCAGTGCAGCAATGGATTGATGGAGATTTGAGCGTTCTCCAAATCAAGGAAGTCAAAATAGAGGATCTTTTGGGAAGAGAGCCTATTAGCATAGCCAATGCTGAGATGATGGATGAATATGAAAACCAGATCATTTTTATCACAGGTGCAGCTGGATCCATCGGAAGTGAATTGGCCAGAAAAATTTCCCAATATAATTACAAAAAGCTTATTCTGATTGATTCTGCAGAGTCAGCACTTTATAATATTGAACAGGAATTCATCCAAAATGGACTGAAAAATTTTGTCGCTATCGTGGCAGACATCAGGGATCAAAAAAGAATGGAACAGCTATTTGAGCAGTTCAAGCCCAAACTCGTTTTTCACGCTGCGGCCTATAAACATGTTCCGTTAATGGAAAGCAACCCTTATGAGGCAGTTAGTGTCAACATTATTGGAACACGGCACATAGCCGATTTATCGGTTAAACACAGTGTGAATAAATTTGTCTTGATTTCGACAGACAAAGCCGTCAACCCAACTAATGTGATGGGAGCTACTAAACGCATTGCGGAATTATACGTTAATTGTCTCCAAATCAAAGGCAACACCAAATTTGTTACCACCAGATTTGGAAATGTTCTGGGCTCCAATGGATCTGTCATTCCTTTGTTCAAAAAACAAATTGATGCAGGTGGGCCATTAACAGTGACACACAAAGATATTACTCGTTATTTCATGACCATTTCAGAAGCTTGTCAATTGGTATTGGAAGCGGCAACAATGGGTAATGGAGGAGAGATTTTTGTCTTCGACATGGGAAAATCCGTTAAAATTTATGATTTGGCCGTGAATATGATCATCCTGTCTGGTCTACGTTTTCCAGATGATATCGATATAACGATTACTGGGTTACGGCCTGGGGAAAAAATTTACGAAGAACTTTTGGCCGATGGAGAAAATACACGGTCTACTTATCATGAAAAAATCATGATTGCCAAAACAAAACAACTTGACATCATTGACATTCAAGAAAAAATCGAAAACCTTTGCGTTATCAATACCAAAATGCAGAATCTTGCGATTGTGTCCATTTTAAAGGATATCATCCCAGAATACCAATCCAACAATTCTACTTTTGAAGTCTTGGACAACAAAAAATAAAACCATAACCAAACAAAAAACACTCTGATGAACCCTAAATTCAACACTCGCAGCCTACTTTTCGGCATTTCAATGCTAGCGATGCTAGCACTCTCCTCTTGCGCTTCCAAAAAGGAAATAGTCTATTTTCAGGATGAACCCTTGTCAGCAACCGAAATCCAAAACATGTATACCGAATTGGTTTATAAACCCAATGACTTACTGACCATTGACATCAATGGTGCTGACCAGGAAACAGTTCAGCCCTTTAAGTTGCCTCCTATTACTTTTGATGCCAGTTATTCCATATTGAATGCCCAGGGCACCTTAAGGGTACAGGCGTATTTAATCGATGTGAACGGAAATATTGAATTCCCTGTACTAGGAACAATGAAAATTGCAGGGATGACCAGAACACAAGCAATTGGTTTCTTTAAGGATAAGCTGAAGGATTTTATTAAAAATCCTATCATCAATATCCGATTGGCCAACTTTAGCATATCTGTGTTGGGAGAAGTCAACCGACCTGGCGTCTATAACATCGAGGATGAACGGGTTTCTTTGAGCGAAGCGATAGGCTTGGCAGGTGATTTGACCATATTCGGCAAACGCGACAATGTTTTCCTGATACGTGAAGTGGATGGCAAGAAACGATTTGCAAAAATGGATTTGACTTCCATAAATGTGGTGAATTCACCTTTATACTATTTGATCCAGAACGATGTCATCTATGTAGAACCCAATTCGGCGAAAATCAAGTCTGCTTCCTATAATCCAAATACCGCCATCGTCATTTCTGCGGTCGCAACCCTGGCCACCATTGCGGCTATCTTAATTAGAAATAAAAATTAAAGTTGTTTCAAAAATCATGATTCAGAACGCTCCCAACACTAAAGAAACCGCTATCAACATTGTTGAATTATACCTTTCCAAATGGAAATGGATTCTCTTAAGTTTACTCATTGCCCTCACCGTCGCCTACGTGAATATTAGATATAGCTCGTTTCAATATAAAGCGATGGCAACCATAAAACTCAAGCAGGACGAAAATTCCAAAAAGCTTTCCGAAATCTCTGCCGTCCAGAACTATGGAATCTTTGCCAATGATGCTTCGAAGGTTGAAGATGAAGTGGAAATTATAAAATCCAGAACGATTATCAGGCAAGTGGTAAAAGATTTAAAGCTTAATATACAATATTTTGTAAGTGGCCAGGTTAAGGCAGAAGAAGTTTACACCGACCCACCAATTAACATTAATTTTTTTGCTAATGATTCAGTTGTAAGCAATCTAAAACAATCAATCTTCCTGAAGATTATTTCTGACAATAAATATGAATTGTCCAAAATCAACAATTCCAAGATTTTGGAATTTGATAAGGGGGAAACATCAACTCATGGTTTTGGTGAAAAAGTTATGACCAATTTTGGCGGATACGTAATCACGCCAAATCCCGGAGCCTATGGCTCAACCGTCGGTTCTTATATTGAAATCAAGATTTCACCAGTTAGGGCCGTTGTTGAAGGTTATGTGGCGAAAATTATAATAGAATCGTCCAAGGAATCCAATGTCATTAAACTTTCTTTAATGGAAGAAATAAAGGAAAAAGCTAGATTGATTCTTGACAAGGTCATTGAAAAATACAATCAAGATGTGATAAATGACAAAGAAGATGTCATCAAGGTCACTTCCAATTTTATAACCAATCGATTGGACATTGTTTCGAACGAATTAGATCGAGTGGATTTTACGGCTGAAACCTTACAAAAAAACAATCGGTTGACAGCATTGACGTCACAATCAAATATTTTTCTGGAAAGTGAAAAAGAAAATGAAAACAAAATCATTCAAACCTCCAATCAATTGCAGCTGATAGACTACATGAAAGATCATCTGTCCGATCATAACCAGCCTTCAGATTTATTGCCAGCAGATATTGGTATTGCCGACAATGGCGTATCACAACTTACCAAAAGTCATAATGACCTGGTACTGCAACGTAACAGATTAATAAAAAACTCTGGAGAGAAAAATCCAACCATCATTAATTTAGACAACCAAATCAATGCCCTGAAAGAAAACTTGAGCCAAAGTTTAAGCAGCATTAAATCAACCAATAATATAACTCTGAACACCCTCAACCAGGAGGACTCAAGGATTAGTGGTCAAATATATATGACCCCTGGAAAGGAGCGTCAATTTAGGGATATCAAACGTCAACAGGATATTAAGGAATCTCTTTATCTATATTTATTGCAGAAGCGTGAGGAAACGGCTATTTCGTTGGGCATGTCTGCTTCCAATGCAAAAATAGTTGATTCAGCCTACACACTCGAAAATCCCGTATCCCCGAAACCCACCATTATTTATATGGCTGCTTTTTTATTGGGTCTTTTCATTCCTCTTTCAATAATTTATGCATCGAATCTGATTGATAATAAAATACATACAAAGGATGATTTAATCAAACTTTTGAGTGCTCCATATATTGGTGATATCCCAAGATCTAGTGATAAAACACGTTTGGTTAAAAAAGTGGATTATTCTCCAAAAGCAGAAGCTTTCAGAATCATAAGAACCAATATCGAGTTTATGCTTCAGGGTATAGACAAGACTTGCAAAACTGTTTTTGTGACCTCTACGACAAGTCAGGAAGGAAAATCGCATACTTCCATTAATTTGGCAACCTCCATCTCCTTCTCCGAAAAACGTGTCTTACTTATCGAGACCGATATCCGAGTACCAAGAGTGAATGATTATATGAGTTTGGAAAGCAAAAAAGGATTGACTGATTTTATTTCGGAAAAATCATTGAGCATAAATGATGTTACCATAAAAGTGAAAGACAATGATTTTCTAGATGTGATTCCATCAGGTACCATTCCTCCAAATCCTGCGGAATTATTGATGAACGATCGCATGAAATTTCTTTTTGAACACGTTACCAAAGATTATGATTATATCATTGTTGATACCGCTGCGGTCGGATTGGTTACCGATACCTTGCTCATCAGCAAGTTTGCTGACATGTTTTTGTATGTTGTAAGTGCCAATAACATTGACAAACGACAACTGCACATTGCACAGACCCTGTATGTAGAAAAACGTTTGCCAAACATGGCGCTTCTCCTTAATGGCACCAAACACAAAAAGGGTTATGGTTACGGTTATGGCAATCAACCCAAAGTGAAAAATGCCAAGAGAAAATGAACACTGTAAAATTAAATCGGTAGGTTTAAAAAAAATATTAAGTAGTTAGTCCGAATAACGTAATGAACAATCAATGATTTAATAAGAATATTACGAACTTTAGATTTTTCTTCGTTTCCGTTCCTGTTTAAGTAAATTCAGTTCTCTGCTCGTCTGCCCGGCAACCGAAGTATTCTCTTCTGCACGACGTATCAGATAAGGCATTACGTCTTTAACAGGACCGAATGGGACGTATTTGGCGACATTGTACCCAGCTGCAGCCAAATTAAAACTGATATGGTCGCTCATGCCATACAATTGTCCAAACCAGACTCTATTGTCATCTTTTGCAACATCCAATTCCTTCATCAATTCCATGGCGAGATAAGAACTTTGTTCGTTATGGGTGCCAATAAACAAAGAAATGGTATCCAAATGCTTTAGAATGTATTCCAAGGTTAGGTTAAAGTTAATGTCCGTTGCTTCTTTTGTGGGACAAATCGGAGATGTGTAGTCTTTCTCAATAGCTCTGTCACGTTCTTTTTCCATATAGGCACCACGAACGATTTTTATCCCAATGGCGAATCCGTCGCGAAGAGCGCGTTCATGCAATTCCTTGAGATAGTCCAATCGGTCCCAGCGATAGAGCTGCAGGGTATTGTAAACAATGGGTTTTTCGGTGTTGTAAGTTCGCATCATCTCTTCGCATAAATGATCGGCGGCATCTTGCATCCAACTTTCTTCGGCATCAATCAAAAGTTCCACATCCTTT
>JBDSFP010000047.1:0-4533 GCA_039919415.1 Aquaticitalea sp.
AAATCGACATAAAAAATTCTTGGATGTATGCAGCAGCAGAGAAAAATTTACCTATAATTGTACCAGGTTGGGAAGATAGCACCATGGGTAATATTTTCGCTAGCTACGTTCTTAAAGGAGAATTGAAGGCAAGTACCATGAAATCTGGAATTGAATATATGACATTCCTTGCAGATTGGTACACACATAATTCTGAAAATGGTATTGGTTTCTTCCAAATTGGAGGTGGAATTGCGGGCGATTTCCCTATCTGTGTAGTTCCAATGTTATATCAAGACATGGAGCGTACAGATACGCCTTTTTGGAGTTATTTTTGCCAAATCAGTGATTCCACTACAAGTTATGGTTCGTATTCGGGAGCAGTTCCAAATGAAAAAATTACTTGGGGGAAATTGGACATAGACACACCAAAATTTATAATAGAAAGTGATGCCACCATCGTTGCACCACTTATTTTTGCCTACCTATTAGATATGTAATTTATGAGTACAAAAAGAGACAATCTTAAACGTGTAATAGTTGATTTTAGAAAATTGACACCAGAAATCCTGTCGTTATTGGTTGAAAAATATCCTGATGGATATGATGACCAAAACATCATTACTTTCAAAAATGCCAACAATGAAATCATCGAAGCCGTTGAAGTAACAACGCATGATACCAAATATTTGGTAAAGGTCAGTACAAAACTTCAGGTCACGATGGAAAATTACGACGAAGATGACTATGAAGATTTTGACGATGATGATCCGGAAGCAGTACAAGACCCAGAAATTGGAGAAGATGATCCGGAAATGACTGAGGAGGATATGGATGTCGATTGATTAAATAGCATAAGCCACTATTGAAATATTAAATTCCAAAACGGATTTAAGATATATAGGTCGCCTAATTTTGGCGACTTTTTATTGACATATAATTTTTGAGACGAGATAAAGAATTTGGAAATTATAGGGTTTCAATTTAGAAAAATTAACAGCATTCTGAAAAACCAGCACTTAATGAGACTTATTTTTACCGTTCATTAACTTGTTGATCACCATGGATTAGAGAAGTTTCACTACACAGAAATAATTGTTGCCTGTCGTACTGTAAGTCTCAATGTTTTTTCGTCTTTCATCCAAATATCAGTATATTTACTTGTAACCGTTATGCCGGCATTATCCATCCCACCCAGTGGTTTTACAATATCATGCCCCATAAAAATGGCAATATCTTTGACAAAGCTTATTTTTTCAATTACTTTTTCATCAGTGCTTACATCTATTTTCGCTGCTCTTGTTAAATTCATAACATCTTCATAAGTTGCAACCCGATTCAATGGTGTGTTTACAACAAGTTGTGGAGATAAAAGCCTTTGCAATGCTAAAGTATCTTTTTTAGCGAATGCCTCACCTTCCATTTTTTCAAGGTTCCGGATTTCATTTTCCTGGTTTGATTGAGAAAAAGTAAATGTCGAAATAAATAAAAATTAAATGGCGGGCGAGATTATTGATAGTATTATTTTCATAATAATCGTATCAACGGTTTAATCCACTTTAATTCTTGTTTGCAATCCCAAATTACTACAATAGAGAAACTTAAAGTTACATTTAATTTAAATTACTACATTTATTGTTGACACTTATTTTGCGTTATTACAACGGAATTATTGAAAAATCTTGTCCAAAAACGAATATCGAATGAAAAAATATCTTAACTTTAAATTCAAACTATCAACTCATGGCAACTCAATTCCATCTCGCATTACCTTGTGTGAACGTCAATAAGACCAGAACATTCTATGTCGATATATTGGGAGCAACGACTGGACGTTCTGCTGTTAAATGGACAGATATCAATCTCTACAATAACCAAATCACGTTTACCGAATGTGGCCCTTTCAAATTTGAATGCAAAAGCTACAGTTTTAATGGCGACATTTTACCTTCTTTTCATTTTGGAATTATTCTCAACAAAAAGGAATGGAATGATTTATTGCAAAGATTAAAATCCAAAAAACAGGACATCGCTTCAGAAGTCAAATTTCTTGAAAATAAGACGGGATAGCATCAATCATTTTTTGTCAAAGATCCGAATGATTATACCGTGGAGTTCAAATGTTTTGCGAATTCGAAAGAGGTTTTTGAGAGTTGATTTTTCTAATAAACACTTCCCAAATAAACACCGAATAGACAACCACATATTCCAACCCGACAACCCAAAGGTTTTCGGAATAATCCTCATTGGCATAGGCAAAATAACTCAATACAATCATAAACGACCATACTAAAGGAAATTTATAATTGGTAAATACCGATAATGCCACCAAGGTTGCCAGATACCAAGGATGAATGGTTGTGGAAGTGAAGTAATAAAAAGTAGAGATCAACAACATAGATGCCAATAGTCGGGGCAGGTTATCATTTTTTCTGAAAATGCTAAAACCTATTAATACGAGCGTAACAACCAGAGGAATGAATTTACCAATTATCCCGATTTCATTATAACCAGTGATGGAATATCCAATGGCACGAGCGATATAATATAAACTCGCGTTGAATTCGAATTGGCCAAACCAAAGTGCAACAGTATCGGAATAATGGTCAATGAAGTCAGCGTTGTAAAATGGGAGGAATAATAGGAGTGTCGAAAGCAGAATGATGGTATAGAAGCCGAATAATTTGGATACGTCATTGCGAGGCTTTTGTGACGAAGCAATCTCATCAATTGAAACAGATTGCTTCGCTTCGCTCGCTTTGACACCTCCTTTTTTAAAATAATTAAAAAACAAAGGCAAGAACATAAAAGGAATCAATTTAACGGTAATGGAAATAGCGAACATTACAGCAGCAATTTTCCACTTGGTTGTTTGAAGCAGATAAAAACTAAAAACCAAAAAGAAAATCATAATCCCTTCAAAGTGCAGACTTCCTGTCAATTCGATAATGATAAATGGATTGAGAATAAACCAAAAGATGTTGTGAACTGGCATTTTGAATTTTTCGAGGAGCTTTTTTCCGAAGTATAAGGTTCCAATATCGGCCGCAATGATAAATATGCGAAATACGATGGCCGAACCCAAAATACTTTTACCGGAAAATATGGCGGCAATGGTAAAAATTAATTGTTTGATGGGAGGATAGTTCGTGTAGTGGCTTCCGTTGAGCACACCCATGCCATTATAGAGTTCTTGAGCTTGTGAGATGGGGAATTTGCCAGCATTGATAAAAGATTCTGGTGTAAAGAGATATGGATTCATTCCTTCAAGAATCATGCGTCCATCCCAAATAAAACGATAAAAATCTTGCGAGAGATTGGGCATGGCGAACAGAAAGACCAATCTGATAATAATTGCGACCACGACCAAGAACTTAAAATTGCATTTTGAGGTTTGAACCAATTTGTAAAACAATAGGAATAGTGACGAATAGAGTAAAATGAGTTTTGGATAATCCGTTCGCACCAAATCGTAGGCGAATGAGATGTAAAATGCAACACTCAAGAGCGCAAATAAAATTGGGATTTTATTGAGTTTTATTAATGTGGAATTGAACATTGGTATTTTAAAAAAAACCATTTTCATTCTTGAAAATGAAGGTATAATTGATGATGCAAGATAAGTCGTTTTTTAAATGGATAATTAACAATCAATATCAAATTTTTGAAATGAAAAAGACCTTTCAGCCACGAAGTATCGTGACTGAAAGGTCTGCTCTAAAATTATTCAAATTCTTTGTATTATTACGCCTTAGAAGTCAACGATTTAAAGAACACATATCCAAATCCAACGCACAGCATCAAATGGAATGGGAACAATCCGAAATCTCCACCGTGGTCGCCAACGACAAATGCGCTGTACAAACCGAATGCGAAATACAACATCAACGCACCTTCAACAATCACATTGAGGGATATGTTTTTTGCGAGGTATTTGTTGCCTTTCCAACTGTCTTTTATAGTACTGATATTGAATTTTGGCGTACGTACAAATTCGCTACGTTTACCCATATGACCTTCCAAAACCGCAATTGAATTATGCAGTGAAAAGCCCATGGCAATTGAGAAAAACGTAAAAAACGTTCGGACATAGCTAAAGAAATTCTTGAAGCCACTACCATAAATGCTTTTGTACATCATCCAATAACAGACGAAAAATATCATCGTACTCATGACGAAGAAACTCATAAAATAGAAGTAGTAACGTAAGTGAGCATATTCGTTTTTGATATACAACATTGGAATACTCAACACAGCCACTAAAAATACGTTCAAGAACATGGTGCTGTTCAATAAATGCAACAAACCATGAAGTTTGGTTCTTGGAGAAATATTTTTAGATTTTAAAACTCTCCACATCATTTTTCGGAAATTCTCTGCGCCACCTTTGTTCCAACGGAATTGTTGTGAACGTGCAGCACTGATAACGACAGGTAATTCAGCAGGCGTTTCAACATCTTCCAGATATTTGAATTTCCAATTCTTCAATTGTGCCCGGTAGCTCAAATCCAAATCTTCGGTCAAAGTGTCTCCTTCCCAGTTTCCAGCATCCAA
>JBDSFP010000076.1:0-3752 GCA_039919415.1 Aquaticitalea sp.
ATCGCTTAATGCCAAAAAGCGCACCCACATATACCATCATCGATGTTGAGACCACAGGGCGTGGCAACAAAATTACCGAAATCTCCATTTTTAAATATGATGGAGAAAAAATTGTTGATGAATTCACGTCGCTCGTCAATCCACAAGCACTGGTTCCGGATTATATTACGGCTTTGACAGGGATTGACAATGCGATGGTGGCCAACGCGCCAACTTTTGCAGAGATTGCAGAAGACATTCTCGCTATTACAAAAGATGGCATATTTATAGCCCACAATGTCAATTTTGACTACAATGTGATTCGAAATGAATTCAGGGCAATTGATATCGATTTCAGGCGACGAAAACTGTGCACAGTTAGACTCTCCCGCACATTGTTTCCGGGATTTCGCTCCTATAGCTTGGGGAAATTATGCAATTCGATGAACATTGATTTGGTCGACAGACATCGAGCGCGAGGTGATGCCGAAGCAACGGTCACATTGTTTCAAAAGCTATTGGCACACGAAAAATCTGATGCCACAATGACCTCATTTTTGAAGAAAACCTCTAAAGAAGCGACGTTACCTCAACACTTGGAAAGCCAAGTATTTAATAACATTCCCAATGCGCCAGGAATTTATTATTTCAAAAATAAAAAAGGTAAAATCATTTATGTTGGAAAAGCCATCAATCTTAAAAAACGAGTGCTGGGACATTTTTATAACAAATCAGAAAAAGAACTCAACTTATGCAGGGAAACAGCCGATATCGATTTTGAATTGTCCGGGAGTGACCTCATCGCACGATTGATGGAGGATGCCGCCATCAAACATTATTTTCCCATCTACAACCAAGCAGCCAAACGCACACCAAAACCATATGCGATTTTCAGTTATGAAGACCGAGGAGGCGTACTTCATTTGGCATTCAATAGTTTAAAATCCACACCAAATCCACTGCAGACTTTCCATAATATTCGCGACTGTCGACTTTATTTGGAGCAAGTTTGTGAGCAGTTTGAATTGTGCCCAAAATATTGCCATTTACAGGAAAATGTTTGGTCCTGTTCCCATTATAAAATTACAAACTGTAAAGGAATTTGCAAAAACCAAGAGTCAGCGACTACCTATAATGAACGGGCAAAATTGGCAATTTTGCATATTACAAATTCCAATCAAAATATCGTGCTAAAAGAAAAAGGACGCTACATTACAGAAGAGGCTTTTGTAATGATTAAGAACGGCAGCTATTTGGGTTATGGATTTGTAGAAAGTTCTGAACAAATAGCTCGTGTAGAGGATTTGGAAACGTTTCTAGTCCCACAAAAGGAAACTGCCGAAATTCGAGGCATATTAAGAAGAACACTGATTAAGAATCTAAATCATTTGCAACTATTGAATAACTAAACTTTCTAAATGAACACTTCATTCATCATCATTGATGCTCGTCTTTCCTGTTTACTGGATTAGGTCAATATTATTTTTTTATGAGCCAAGCCGACCAATGAAATAAAAGTAATTTTAAGAAATCAAAATAGCTTTCAAGTTTTTTGATGACAATTGAATTTCAAAATCTAAAAAACACTATTATGGCAGAAATCAAAATTGAAAAGAAAAAACCAGTATGGCCCTGGATATTGCTTATCCTGGTAATATTGGCCGCAATCGCATATTTTGTTTATGCGAATAATGAAGCCGGTGATTCTATGGACGATATGAATACCACTGAAATTGACAGTATGGAATATGATGCTAATACAAATAGTACAACATATGAAGACACAATGGACTCTACTGCTTCAACTTCATCATCGATGCAATATGGTGAGTCCATTAAAGATTCCACAAGAATTGGAACGGACTCAACTTACACTAAGTCCGCCTTCCAAAATCTGTCCAAAGCTGTTACTGAAAAGGCAGCCCAATATAATTTGGAAAGTTCAAAATCTCTCGAAGATCTAAAAAATTACGCTTCACAAATGAACTCAATGGGAAATTCCAAAATGCCTAATGTTGGTGGAATTTCCAAAGATTTCAAAATGGTAAGTACCGATATTGTAACTATTTTGGAAAACATCCAAACAAAAAAATTTCCAACGCTTCAAAAGGAAGTAGCCGATTTAAAACAAACATCGAATAAGCTTACTTCAGTTGCAGTTGAAAAACAACAAACCACACTTCAAATGTTTTTTAGAAAGGCAAATGATGTGCTTAATAAAATGAACCTTTAATTTCAAATATCATGACAGAACATAAAAAACATCTTTATTATATGAATGAACTTTCTGATTATAAAATTTCAGATGGTTACCCCGACGTAAGAGGCTGGGATGTAAAAGACATCGATCACCGAGTGATAGGCAAAGTGGATAACCTGTTGGTAAATCCTGAAGCGCAACGTGTGGTTTACCTTGACGTGGAAGTGGACAAAACAATTATCGATGCTAAACACGATCCTTACGGCAGACCAAACCAAGCAGACGTACGGGAATTTGTAAACAAAGATGGTGAAAATCATATTATTGTTCCCATTGGTATGGTCGACCTCAATACGGACTCAAACTTTGTGTATACTGATATTCTTGACCATAGAACATTTGCAGAAACCAAGCGGTTTCGCAAAGGTGATAACGTCAATAGAGCATATGAGGTTCAGGTTTTGGATTCTTATAGAAGAAGAAATCGAGCGAAAGAAACTGATGATTCTGTATTAAGAAATCGTGTAGAAAACTATGATGATTCTATGACTGACAGAGAAAATACAACCTTCGACACTATTCCCAACGAGTCGCGTATAAGAGAAATCGTGCGTCAGGAAATTAGAGATTATCATAACAATAATAACAATAGGGATTCCGAAAGAGGGCGCAATTCAGATGATGTTGATGATTACACTATTTTGACGGATGAAGAAAGGGAATTTGAGCGCAGAAGAAGGAAGAATGACATGAATGAAAAAGAAAATGAAACCTATGCTGATCTTCCTAATGAGTCGCGTATCCGGGCTATAGTTCGGGAAGAAATTAGGAAATACCACAATAAAGACAAGGAAGCTTATGGAAACCAAAGTTATTCAGATGATGATGCTGTTATTCTGACGGATGAAGAAAAAGATTTAGAACGAAGAAGAAGGAACGATGATGTGAATGATGATGACCGTTTTTACGAACGTCGTGAGTTTGACGACAATCGATTTAGAAAAAATCGGACTCCAGGCTTGTAAATAAAAAAGGCGTCTACATCCGTTAAATCCTTTCTGTACTCAAGGCAATAACGAAGCGTCGGGAGAACGCGCACTACGAAGAATCACGCTTAGGGCGTGACGCTCCGTTTTGGCAACAATTAACAAATGGAACAAAAAAAAGGCCTCAACTTATTGTTGAAACCTTCCTGTACTCAAGGCGGGAATCGAACCCGCACTCCGAAGAACTGGATTTTGAATCCAGCGCGTCTACCAATTCCGCCACTTGAGCATTCTTGTGAATTTGGACTGCAAAATTATAAAATATTTTACAACAATCAATTAAAAATTGTGCCTTTTATACTTTAGTAGACCAATAAAATTCCTAAATTTGCAGCCTGATAAATTAAAGAGGGATTAATTCGTTACATGACAACTCATTATAAATGTCCGAAGTAATTACAGAAGCAAAGATTTTTGCCTGTTCGCAGAGTACAGAACTTGCTGAAAAAATTGCTGCTATATATGGCACTCATTTAGGGAACGTGATTACGTCCACCTATAGTGACGGGGAATTTCAGCCTTCTTAT
>JBDSFP010000086.1:0-3711 GCA_039919415.1 Aquaticitalea sp.
GGAATGGACTAATAGTGCTTTTTTGCCCTATCCAAATTTTAAAAAACCCGAAGGCGCCTTGGGTGAATACAACGGAAAATTTATGGTCAACCAAATGGTGCTTCGTGGTGCATCGATATCCACACCAAAAGGCCACAGCAGAAAAACTTACAGGAACTTTTTTCATCCACACCTGCGATGGATGTTTTCAGGAATCAGACTAGCCAAATAAGATGGACCAAACCTTTGCAAAAGATGTCATCAAAGGACTGACAGCTGAACAGAAACATTTGTCATCCAAGTATTTTTATGATGACATTGGCAGCCGCATTTTTCAGGAAATCATGAAGATGCCGGAGTACTATTTGACCGATTCCGAATTTGAAATTCTCTCCTTACAGATAAAACAAATTTATCAAACTTTGGAATTTTCTGAACCCTTCAATATTATCGAACTTGGTTCTGGAGACGGATTCAAGACCTTTAAACTGTTAGAATATTTATTGAATAACGGAATTGATTTTGTGTATGTTCCCATTGATATTTCTCAAGAAGCCATCGATATGTTGACTAAAAATTTAAAGGAACGCTTGCCCAATTTGAACATCAAACCTAAAGTGGGAGACTATTTTGAAATCCTTAAAAATGAAAAAAAAGGTACTACCCAAAGTCTGCTGTTATTTCTAGGAAGCAATATTGGGAATTATTCCGATCGCGAAGCCGTGGCCTTGCTAAAATTGATAAACCAAAATATGAATAAGGGTGACAAATTATTGATTGGTATCGATTTACAGAAAAATCCTTTGACCATTCGCCAAGCTTATTTTGACCCCAATGGAATTACCAAACGGTTCAATGTCAATTTGCTCATTAGGATCAATCGTGAATTTGATGGCGACTTTAAAATTGACGACTTTGATTTTTATTGTCAGTATGATGCGATTTCCGGTGAAGTGAAAAGCTATTTGGTAAGTTTGAAAAAACAAGCGGTTCATTTAAAAAAACTCAAAACAGTCATAGAATTTGAACAAAATGAATTAATTTGGACGGAATTATCAAAAAAATATTCGCTCGACCAAATCGAAGCCTTGGCAGTTCAGGCAGGTTATAAAATAAACCACCATTTTATGGACTGTAAGCATTATTTCACGGATTCGCTTTGGGAAAAGTAAGCCTCAACAAATAATATTTTTTTGAATTGCATTAGGCTTTTAGGTCAAAGAAGCGTAATTATGCCAATCACAAATTTGAACATGAAAAAACACTTAAAAATTCTTCTTGCAACAATCACTTGGTTGCTTATATATTCTTGTGCAACCTACAAAACCCAAATCAGAAGCGAAGACGATAAAAAGAATGAATTCCCAAATAAGGAAGTCGACCGGACATTTTATCTGATTGGTGATGCAGGTCTTTCTCCTGCCGACGGACTTTCTCTTGGATTAAATGCATTCAAAACCTACATCAATGAAAAAAGTGAAAGCACGAAAGATGATTATGCAATTTTTCTAGGGGACAATAATTACCCTAAAGGAATGCCTGCAAAAGGAGCCAAGGATCGAGAGCAAGGTGAGCATAATATGAATGCGCAATTCGAAGCGGTAAAAGAATTTAAAGGAAAAACCATTTTTATTCCTGGAAATCATGAATGGTATAACGATGGTCTTAAGGGTTTAAAAGATGAAGAAGAATATGTGACCAAAGCCTTGGGAAAAGACGCGTTTCTTCCTTCAAAAGGATGTCCAATGGAAAGCATTGATGTGAGTGATACAGTTCAGCTCATCATCATCGACACCCAGTGGTACCTCGAAAATTGGGACCGACAACCCAATATCAACGATGATTGCACTATCAAAACAAGAGAGCGCATGCTATTGGAATTGGAAGGTGAAATCAAAAAGGCCGGTGGTAAAACTATTATAATTGCAATGCACCATCCGATGTATACCAATGGCGTTCATGGCGGTAACTTTGCCTTTCAGAAACATCTGTTTCCAACCCAAAGTGACATTCCCGTACCATTTCTATCCTCTTTGATTACCCAAGTTCGTACACAAGGCGGCGTTTCCATCCAAGATAGATATAATGAATTGTACAACGATTTGATGAAGCGCATAGAAACAATTGCTACCGAAAGCGGCAATATAACATTTGTTTCTGGACATGAACATACATTACAGTATATTGAGACCGAACATATCAAGCAAATTGTCAGCGGGTCTGGATCCAAGGAATCCTTTGTTGCCTTAAGTGAAAATGGTCTTTTTTCTTCCGGAGAACAAGGATTTGCCGTCTATACAGTATTTAAGGACGGCAGTTCATGGGTGCAATATTTTGGTTCGGAAGGTGCACAGCCAATGCTATTGTTTCAAAAGGAAGTCTATCCACCAACAACTCATTTTGATATATCCAAACTTCCGGATTCTTTTCCAAATGAGGTAGAGGTTTCTGTGTATTCTAATGATGAAACTGACAAGTCTGGATTTTACGAAGCACTTTTGGGTGATCGCTATCGAAACCTATATAGCAAAAAGATTAAAGTTCCCGTGGCAACCTTTGACACTCTTTACGGAGGCTTGGAAATTGTCCGGAAAGGCGGAGGACACCAAACCCGCTCGTTACGTCTCAAGGATAAAGAAGGTAAGGAATACAATTTGAGGGCTTTGAGAAAAAGCGCCACGCAATATCTTCAAGCGGTAGTTTTTAAGGACACTTACATACAAGATCAGTTTGAACAAACCGAAGTGGAAAACTTGATTTTGGATTTTTATACAGCGGCGCATCCTTATGCATTTTTGGCAATTCCACAGCTGTCTAATGCAGCAGAATTGTTCCACACCAATCCAAAGTTGTTTTATATCCCTAAACACAAATACATGGGAGATTTCAATGCAGATTATGGTGGCGAACTCTATATGTTGGAAGAACGGCCCGAAGATAATTATACAGATGATAAAACATTCGGATATGCCGACGACATTGAAAGTACACAAGATATCATTGGAAAGGTCCGAAAAGACGAAAAATATAAAATAGATGAAAATGCTTATGTCAGAGCCAGATTGTTTGATATGCTGGTAGGAGATTGGGACCGACATGAAGATCAATGGCGATGGGCTCAGTTCGACCAAAAAAATGGTGATAAATTGTACAGGCCAATTCCAAGGGATCGCGATCAGGTATTTTCAAATTTTGATGGTGCCTTGCTTGATGTCTTGAAAGTCATTACCGGTGCTTCAAAGCAATTACAGGTTTATGATGCGGAGTTGAAAGATATAAAATGGATGAACAGCGCAGGTGTCAAATTAGATCGGGTTTTGATTCAAACTTCCGAAAAGGAGTTGTGGCTGGAACAGGCAAAATTTCTCCAAGATCACGTAACAGACGAAGTGATTGACAAGGCATTTAGTGAGGTTCCCAAAGAAGTTCAGGATAGCTCGTTAGAAGATATTAAGACCAAGTTAAAAGGGCGACGTGGCAATCTCTTGGATATTGCAGAACGTTATTATGATTATATGAATGGGCTGGTAATTATCCATGGTACCGATAAAGATGATTATTTTGAAATCACGCGCATTGGAGAAGATGAAACACATGTAAAAGTGTCGCGCATCAAGGATGGAAAAAAAGGTGAAGTTCTGGTGGATAGAACGTACAATAGAAATATTACGAAAGAAATATGGATTTACGGCCTGGATGATAAAGATACTTTTGAAGTCAGTGGTAAAGCCA
>JBDSFP010000090.1:0-4887 GCA_039919415.1 Aquaticitalea sp.
TGGTGCCTGGAAGTACCACGGAAGTATTCGGAATTGTCCGATTGGTACTCCATAATAGTGTGGCAGACAATTTGGGCATAAAAAGGGGCCAAGTATTTAAAGGTATCAGTGGAACCAATTTAGTGAATGATATTGCGTTGTTGAATAACCTTCTGAACCAAAACGATTACTCTCTAAACCTTGCGGATTATAATAATAATGGCACGCCACAAGTAGATGACGATACCATAGTTCCCAATAATCAAATTGTGGATTTGAACAAGGAGCCCTATACCGAAAACCCTGTTTATATTTCCGAAGTCTTACAGGTCAATGGCGAAAATGTCGGGTATCTGATGTACAATGCCTTCAATGCGAGTTTTGCCAATGAACTTAATGAGGCGTTTGCAACTTTTAAAGCCAGCAATGTTCAGGATTTGGTCCTCGATCTGCGCTATAATGGGGGAGGTCGCGTGGATGTAGCTGCCTTTCTGGGAAGCATGATCACGGGTCAGTTCAATGATCAAGTGTTTTCTAAGTTGGTTTACAATTCCGACCAGCAGTCCAATAATACCAATTATAATTTTACAAACTCCTTGGGAAATGGAGGGTCTGCCATCAACAGTTTAAATCTGAGCAGAGTCTATGTGTTGACATCGAGCAGAACCGCTTCTGCCAGTGAAATGATCATTAACAGCTTAAAGGAATATATTACGGTCATCCAAATTGGAGACACGACCGTGGGAAAATCACAAGCATCAACCATAATTTACGATTCGCCTACATTATTCAGCTCTGCAAACGTCAATCCAAACCACACCTATGCGATGCTTCCTTTGATTGCGATTTCCGTCAACAAAAACGATGGTCGAGTGCCTCCAACAGGTTTGGTACCTGACAATATATTCAAAGTTATTGAAAGTCCAAGGAATTTAGGGGTTTTGGGAGACCCTTCAGAACCTTTGTTGGCAAGAGCCATACAGCATATTTCAGGCAACGGTAGATTGGCCGAAACTGCATTCGATAATTTCATAACTGTGAAACCTTTTGATGACAGTCAATCTCTTAAAAACATTATGTTGGCAAAACCTTCAGACAACTGAAAATCAGATTTTATAAGTAATAAATATTAAAAAAGCCGCCTTGGTCACTAAGCAATATCGAAGTGTGCGGCTTTTTCATTTATAAACGAAGCGTAAACCCTAAATTAATATTTCGCCCTTTGGTTGAATAACCAAATAGTTCAACATAGTCTTCGTTTATGAGATTGGTAACGTTTGCATACAATGTCACTTTATTCTTCACAATGTTATGACTAACATAAAAATCCAATAGGCTATAGCTTTTTAAAGTCACCTCCTCATTCATGAACGTGTCACTATTAAAGACTGAATCCTTCCGATCGTCATTAAACTGA
Source organism: Aquaticitalea sp. (assembly GCA_039919415.1). Lineage (GTDB taxonomy): Bacteria > Bacteroidota > Bacteroidia > Flavobacteriales > Flavobacteriaceae > JBPOFM01. Next base: position 1,397 of record JBDSFP010000090.1, read on the forward strand.
TAGGATAGACTAAAAAATGTTGCTTCGCTCACTTGATATTCCAAAAGGGCATTTGCTTTTAATTTTGGAATTCTTAAGTTTAAATCGTCTTCCACTTTAGTGTAAGTTACATTAGTGTTGAACGTCAGTTGTTGTGTGATTTTGTAATTCGCTGTAAATTCAATGCCGCTGGCAGAAAACTCTTTCTCCACATTTTTATATTGAAAAATAAAATTTCCAAGATCTATGAAATCAATGAAATTTTTCTCATGACGATTAAAATATACAACACTAAATGTTGCTTTATCTTTAACATTGATTTCCGCGCCAACTTCACTTGTGGCATTTTCTTCAGGATTTAATTTGGAATTTCCATAGGCTGGCTCAAACAATTGATATAAAGAAGGTGTAATGTAGGCGGTACTGTAACTCACCAAACACTTAAAATAACCGAAATCAACATCATTTCTATAAGACGGATTCACACTATAAACCAAATGACTTCCATATTCCGAATGATTGTTGAAACGCATGCCAGCATTAACATTCAAACCAAACTCGGAGACATACACAACGTTGGCATAAGGGTCGATGATGGTAAATTTAGCGTTGTCAGGATTGATACTCTGTTCTAAATCGGTTTCTCCAAACGGAATTGAGAAACTTTCCATTTTGTTTTGTTGAACATTCAAGCCCAAAACGGAGTATAATCTGTCATTGAAATTAGTGCGATTAAAAACATCGCCAATAAAACTTTTTGCCTTGTATATGGCTGGATAACTCGAAAATATCTCACGTTCGATATTATTATAAGCTGCATTTAAGGTGATGCTTCCATTTTTGTATTTGAATTCTGGAGCAATTCCCAATCGATATTGATTCGTTTTTGAATTATCATCGGTATCGATTCCTGAAAAAGCATCATCAAAATCCGCCTTGAACTTATCAAAACTTGCATAGGCATTCATTTTAAACATGTCCGAAAATCCATATCCCAATTTCAAATTTCCATTGATGGCGTTGTAAGGATCGGATTCTGTGCCATTCGAAATCGCCGACAATCCATTGGTATATTGATTGCCAAAACTTGCCAAATAATTGATTTTATTCAGAGTGCCATTGATGGAAATGCTATTTCTGAAATCTTCCATGCGATACTCTTTTTCATCCGAGGTTTGATTACTTCCTAAACGACTAAGTATGGATGCAGAAATTTTATCATTTGAAGCCGATTTCAATTTGATATTTATGACCGCAGTCGCAGCACCAGATCCATACAAGGTACTCGAAGCACCTTTCAGAATCTCGATGCTTTCTACTTGATCCGCATTCAACAATCGCAAATCGTAATCATTGGCGATTTGTGAAGCGTCAGTGACCGCAATCCCATCGATCAGCACCAAAACCTGACGATTCCGTCCGCCTCTGATGTAATAAGCAAGATTTTGTCCAGCATTACTTTTCGTGCCATTGATTTCAATTCCAGCTGTGGAGTTGATAATTTCTGCAATCGATTTTCCCTGCAAATGTTGTAATTCCTCTTGTGTTATTTTGGTAATGACCTTGCCTGAATTCTCTCGTTTGAGATTGAATTTGGAATCCGTCACTACGACTTCTTCCAGTTGCTCTACTTTTGTGGAATCAGCATGTTGCTGCGCAAAACCGTATACTGATATACCAAATGCCAAGACACCAAAAACTTTTGTTTTGTTGTTCATTAAAATTGTTAATACTCGAGAGAAGCATGAAAATCATACCCTAACTTTTATCCCGAAAGTTTGACTTATATGTTTGAATTCGGCAGGTCTCCTGACTTGCGTCTTCATGTTAGTCTTCCCATTACGCTAGGCGCGACAGTGACATCGAAGTTTTACATGAAGCTTTGTAGCTTACAGTTGCGGGAACAGCTCAAGAATGAAGAGTAACGAATAGTGATTTGTGATTTCAGAATTTTATTCAAAATTCGTTAATCGTTATTCAGCAATCGTTAATCTTTTCACTTGATTCCCTTTTAATCTCGCCGAAGCGGGAACCTAAATTCGATGCGAAATTAAACATTTTGTTCAAGGATTCATCAGAAAGATTAAATAATCTTATTTTTGATGAAAATCAATTTAGTTTTGAAAAAACTGCTATTAATTACATTTATTGTTGGATTCATTTCTTGTAAAAATGAACCTCAAAAGTTGCTAAAGGAAGATCTTAAAGGAACTGCAATTCTAATAAAATATTCAAAAGGTTTCACTGTTACTGATTACGGGACCTACAAAATTTTAAAAATCAAAAGTCCTTGGCCAAAAGCTGAAAAAGAATATCGAATTGCCCTTCTCAAAGAAGGCTATGACGCAACTTTTTGGAGTAATGAAAAAAATCGATTTGATGAAGTTATAGAAATTCCAATCAAAAAAATTGTCGTCACTTCGACCACTCATATCCCTGCTTTAGAATTATTGCATGCTGAACAAACCTTGGTTGGTTTCCCTGGAACGGATTATATTTCCTCAGAGAAAACAAGAATGCGAGTTGACGAAGGTTCAGTTCGGGAATTGGGCAAAAACGAAGGCATCAATACGGAAGTTCTATTGGAAATAAAACCAGATGTCGTTATTGGATTTGGTATTGATGGAAATAACAAAACCTTTGAGACCATCCAAAAATCTGGAATTACTGTAATTTACAATGGTGATTGGGTAGAAACTTCGCCTTTGGCAAAAGCGGAATGGATTAAGTTTTTCGGAACTCTTTATAATGATGATAAAGAAGCAGATTCCATTTTCAATCAGATAGAAAAAGACTATTTAAAAGCAAAAAAACTAGCAGCTCACGTTGAAAATCGACCCACAGTTTTGAGTGGCGCTATGGAAAAAGATATTTGGTATTTACCAAGTGGGACAAGTTCTGAAGCACAATTATTGAAGGATGCCAATGTCGATTATTTATGGGCTGAAAGCAATGAAAAAGGCAGCCTATCCCTCAATTTTGAAACTGTTTTTACCAAAGCACGAGATGCCGATATTTGGATCAGTCCATCATATTATGCCAGTTTGGAAGCCATCGAAAAAGCAAATGAACATTATACCAAATTCAAGTCGTTTCAAGATAAAAATGTATATTCCTTCGTGAATAAAACTGGAGAAACTGGTGGTGTCCTGTATTTTGAATTGGGAATGGCACGACCAGATTTAGTTTTGAAAGATTTGGTAAAAATCTGTCATCCGGAATTGTTGAAGGATTATGAACCTTTCTTTTTTGAACTACTAAAATAATCTATCACGAAAAAACCTGACAGATGCGAAATTTCAGGGTTAAAAACCTGTTAGGTCTGAGATCATGAAAACCAATTACAAATACCCATTTTTAATCTTGATAGCGCTGCTCATCATCTGTTTTTTTGTGAACATCAGTTTAGGGTCTGTCTCCATTCCCACAAAGGAGATTTTTAAATGTCTGTTTAGCAACATCGACAATGAGTCTTGGCAATATATCGTTCAAAATTATCGATTGCCAAAGGC
>JBDSFP010000093.1:0-5426 GCA_039919415.1 Aquaticitalea sp.
TAAAAGTGGTCTTATACCTAATTTTTTTGTCGGATTGGTCCATTTATCTCTTGTGACGATTTTCCAACCTGCCTTTTCGAGCAACCAGTCAAATTGCCAATCTTCGAACTCGTGGTAATGTCGGTCCCATGTATCAGTCTTACTTCTATAAGCTTCTGAAAACCATAATCGCATTGGTATACTTGCCACTAATCTATTAGCTTTTATCGATTTTAAAACAGTTAATGGCGAAAGCAGATGTTCAAATATTTCAAAAGCTGTCACAACATCAGCATCTGAATTTTCTATCGAGGAAGTGTCCACATCCAAATCTTCGCCTTTGGTGTTTTCAACTTTAAAACCCTCTTTTTGCATGAATTCCGTAAATGGATTGACAACGCCCAAATCCAAAATCGAGGAATTTTTTGGAATATGCTGCTTTAGAAATTCAATGGTTTTTTTGTAGCGTTTATTTGGAAAGGTTTGTTCGTACATTTTTATTGGTTGTTATTTGTCCTTCGTCATAAGTCTTAGGTCTAGCTTCCTTAGTCAAATAGAGAAGTAGTCTTATGTTGAATCAAAAGATTACCTATTTCGAAATATTCGCATAAGACGTTTTAATACCTTTGATTAATGCAGAACTAAAGCCTTGATGCTCCATTTCATTGAGTCCAGCGATGGTACAGCCTTTTGGAGTGGTCACTTTGTCAATTTCCGCTTCTGGATGGTTGCCTTTTTGCAACAACAGTTCACTTGCACCTTTCACGGTTTGTGTCGCAATCTGTGTGGCAGTCTTGGCATCAAAACCAATTTCGATTCCACCTTGGATCATGCCTCTGATGAATCGCAACACATAGGCAATGCCACAAGCTCCAAGAACTGTTGCAGCAGCCATCAACTGTTCATTAATGACGACGGTCGAACCAAGAGCGTTGAAAATGGACTTCACTGTTTCGGTATCTTCTTCGGACGCGTGGCTAGTCGCAATACAGGTCATGGATTCATTCACGGAAGATGCTGTATTTGGCATCACTCTAAAAACAGTCGGTTTTTCTTTCAATTCATTCAAAATGGATTCAATGGAAAAATCGCTCACAGCGGAAATCAATAATTTTTCCTTTGAAAAAACAGGTGAGATTTCTTTTAAAACATCTGAGATTTGATAAGGTTTGACCGCAATGATAACGATTTCAGCATTTTTGACGGCCTCGATATTGTTGGAGATGATGTTAACATTTCTATCTTTAAACTGTTGCAACAATTCGACCTTTTGTCTGGTAATTGTAAGATTTGAAGGAGTAAATCCCTGTGTCAACAACCCTGAAGCAATGGCCTGTCCGAGATTTCCTCCACCAATGATGGCTATTTTGTTATTCATTTTTAATAATATTAAAATTTTTGCCACGAATACTCGAATCAATTTTAAACATTCGTGTATTCGTGGCTAACTTTTATGACTTTAGTAACTCAATCTCAATATTTGTAAACAAGTGCATTGATGTTCATCCCTGCACCAACGCTTGCAAACATGATAACGTCGCCTTTGTTGATACTGTGGCCTTGCAATTCGCCTTTCAAGATGAGGTCATATAAGGTTGGAACGGTGGCAACACTCGAATTGCCGAGTTTGTCAATGGTCATGGGCATGATGCCTTTTGGCACTTCAAAACCGTTAAGTTTATAAAAACGCTGCACTATGGCTTCATCCATTTTTTCGTTGGCTTGATGAATGAGGATTTTTTTGAGATCTTTAATGTCAACTCCGCTATGTTCCAAACAGGATTTCATAGCTGCTGGAACATTTGTGATTGCAAATTCATAAATTTTTCGACCATACATTTTGATATACCTTCGCTGGTCTGTGATATCCGGATGATTGGTTTTGCCAAAATAAATAAAATGTGCCTCATCCAAAGCATAAGTTGCTGTTTCGTGAGCAAGAATGCCACCTTCCTCAGTGCTTTCTTCAAGAATGACTGCCGCCGCACCATCGCTATAAATCATCGAATCCCGATCGTGTTTATCAATGACTCGTGATAAAGTTTCCGTGCCAATTATCAAACAGCGTTTTGCCATTCCGGCCTTGATAAAGGCTTGTGCCTGTATAACACCTTCAATCCAACCGGGGCAACCAAACAAGACATCATAAGCCACACATTTTGGATTTTTAATGCCTAATAGATGCTTTATGCGCGAAGCAATACTTGGAACCGTATCGCTCTGTTCCGAATCATGTTTCACGTCGCCATAATTATGGGCTACAATAATATAATCGAGAAGTTCAGGATTGATATTGGCATTTTCTATGGCTTTTTCGGCAGCATAATGACCTATTTCTGAGTTCACCAATGACTTTTTGATGTAACGTCTTTCACCAATTCCTGTAATGGCCTTGAATTTTTCTACAATAACTTCATTCGTATTGTTGATTGAGGAACCATCGGCATTTAAAAATTCATGCTGATAAAAATTCTCGTTCGTTTCAATCTGACAGGGAATATAACTTCCCGTTCCTGTGATTTTAATGGACATTTTACTGGTAGTTATGGTTCAATTTACTAATGTAATTAATTATCGTTTTGGTTGACTTCAATTAGTCGATTTTTTGGTAAATTTTGTCAAATTATCATAATAATGGCTTCGAATCGGTCGAAAATCAACAAATTAATCCATTCCAGTTTTTTACCGCAAGGTCGCAAAGTTTGGCGCAAAGAGCGCAAAGCAATTGTGAAGTAAAAGGAAATTTGATAACAATTGGAGATGAAATACATCCTAATTAGACCGCAGATGACGCGGATTTTTTAGGATAAATAAGAAACAATTTTTAGAAAATCTGCGAATATCATATCATTCAGCGTCATCCGCGTTCCGTATAAAAGAAAACTAACATCGATTGAATGATTCCAAGGAATTTGAAAAAATTCGCTAAAAATCCCAATCAAGTCTTTTGTCTTAAGTCTAAAAGCAAATCGGTCTTAAGTCTAAAATTACGCTTCCATATAGGCCTCAATAGGAGCGCAGGTGCAAATCAAGTTTCTGTCGCCATAGGCATCATCCACACGTCTTACCGAAGGCCAGAATTTGTTTTCTTGAATATAATCCAACGGATAAGCAGCTTGTTCGCGGGAATATGGAAAAGTCCAATTATCTGCTGTGAGCATCGCCAAAGTATGTGGTGCATTTTTGAGGACGTTGTTGGGGTCTTCTTTGGAAGCGGTGTCAATTTCTTTTTTAATGGAAATCATCGCGTCACAAAAGCGATCCATTTCTTCCTTGCTTTCGCTTTCGGTTGGCTCAATCATCAAAGTTCCCGCAACTGGAAAAGAAACCGTAGGAGCGTGGAAGCCGTAATCCATCAAGCGTTTGGCAATGTCACTCACTTCTATTCCGTTTTCCTTGAATGGTCGACAATCGACAATCATCTCATGTGCGGCACGTCCTTTTTCACCCGAATACAAAGTATCAAACTGACCTTGTAAGCGTTGTTTGATATAATTGGCGTTCAATATGGCAATTTTGGTAGCTTGTGTCAAACCTTCAGCACCTAACATTTTGATATATCCATAGGAGATCAAACAAGCCAAAGCCGACCCAAATGGTGCTGCAGAAATGGCTGTAATCGCTTTATCTCCACCAGTTTTGATGACCGGGTTTCCAGGAAGGAATGGAACTAATTGCTTTGCAACACAAATCGGTCCAACACCTGGTCCACCACCACCATGTGGAATGGCGAATGTTTTGTGTAGGTTCAGGTGACAAACGTCTGCACCGATGTTACCTGGGTTGGTCAGTCCAACTTGGGCGTTCATGTTGGCACCATCCATATAAACCTGTCCACCATTTTCGTGAATGATCTTTGTGATTTCCCTAATTGCTGATTCATATACGCCATGTGTTGATGGATACGTAACCATCAAACAGGACAGATTTTCTTTGTGTAGAAGTGCTTTTTCACGCAAATCGTCCACATCAATATTTCCTTCATCGGTGGATTTTGTAACTACAACTTTCATTCCGGCCATTACGGCACTCGCAGGATTGGTGCCGTGAGCCGATGATGGAATCAAACAAATATCCCTGTGATGGTCGCCCCTGGATTCATGATACGCTTTAATGACCATCAATCCTGCATATTCGCCTTGAGCACCAGAGTTAGGTTGCAAGGACGTGGCCTCAAAACCAGTGATTTCGGTCAATTGATTTTCCAGTTTTTTCAATACAATTTGATAGCCTTCTGCTTGGTCAATAGGGCAGAAGGGATGCATCGTTCCCCAATTTGACCAACTGATTGGAAGCATTTCGGCTGCGGCATTCAATTTCATCGTACATGAACCCAATGAAATCATGGAATGGTTCAATGAAAGATCTTTTCGCTCCAGCATCTTTATATATCGCATCAATTCGGTTTCGGAATGGTGCTTATTGAACACGTCCAAAGTCAGGAAATCGGATTTGCGATGATGGGATTCTAGAAAATTATTGCTTTCATCAAGGGAAGAAATTTTGATGGTCTCTTTTTGACGGTTTTCAGCAAAAATGGAAATGATCTCATTGACATCTTTCAAAGACGTTGTTTGATTGATGGAAATTGTGACTGTATCGGCATTTGGATAATAAAAATTAACTTCATTCCTTTCCGCAATTTTTTTGATGTTGGCGGAATTCGCTTCCACTTTAAGTGTATCAAAGTAGGAGGAGTTTTTTTGTTTGTATCCCAATTCGACCAAAGCTTTCGCAACAGATGAAGCCGTATTGTGTACTTTATCAGCAATAAATTGTAAGCCTTTCGGTCCATGGTATACAGCATACATCCCAGCCATAACAGCCAAAAGAACTTGTGCCGTACAAATATTGGACGTCGCTTTGTCGCGTTTGATGTGTTGCTCTCTCGTTTGCAATGCCATACGCAAGGCTCTGTTGCCATTCATGTCTTTTGTCACACCGATAATGCGACCTGGAAGATCACGTTTGTAGGCCTCTTTTGTGGCAAAATAAGCGGCGTGCGGTCCACCATAACCCATTGGAATTCCAAAACGTTGGGTCGTTCCAACCACGACATCAGCACCAAATTTTCCGGGTGCTTCGAGTTTTACCAAACTCAAAATATCTGCAGCAACCGCAACTTTAATTTGATTGTCATTCGCTTTTTTGATGAAAGTTTTGATGTCGCTTACCAATCCGTCCTTTCCTGGATATTGAAGAATGGCACCAAAAAAATCCGAAGAGAAATCAAAGGTATCTTCACAGCTAACTACCAATTCTATACCAATAGGTGTTGCCCTGGTTTGTAACAAGGATAATGTTTGTGGCAATATCGCTTCCGAAACAAAAAATTTATTGACGTTGTTTTTCTTTTGCTCACGCTCCCGGACAGCAAACAATAAACTCATTGCTTCAGCAGAAGCTGTGCTTTCGTCCAATAAAGAAGCATTAGCCAATTCCATTCC
>JBDSFP010000304.1:0-5996 GCA_039919415.1 Aquaticitalea sp.
AATCTATACAGTTGCTACCTTCGGAATTTTAAGGATGTCTAAAAAAACACTTTTTTTACGGATTTTGAAATTCTTTATGAAAAGATTTATTATATCACGACAGTGAATGGGAATAGATCCATGGCGGTTCATCTAACTGAAAAAAAACGAAGCCATATATAAAAAATAGGTCGAGAGAGTCCTGAACCCAAAGGTTTTGGCGTGTCTGCGGGTTCACCAAGTCATTTGATTTAGTGATTGGGAAAGGTTGTGCATTTTTGCGGGAATTAAAAACAAATACGATTTGGAATTAGTATCGCCAAACCTGAGCAATGTGGAACAATCGTAAATTAGTACATCTAACTAAATAATAAAATAAATGAAAAAAGCTATCCTAATAACTACGCTTATCGCAGGCACAATGGATCTCTCGGCAGCATGTCTTCAAAGTTATTTTATGAACGGTGTTATGCCTTCCAGAGTATTGAAGTATATCGCTAGCGGCATTTTCGGCAACGATGCTTATAATGGAGGATTAGGAATGATGATTTGGGGATTATTGGTGCATTATTTTATCGTTTTTGCTTGCACTGCCACTTTCTTTTGGTTGTATTCGAAATGGCATTTTTTAGAGAAAAGCATCCTACTTAACAGTATCCTAGTTGCTTTGGTCGCTTGGATTGTTACTACTCAAATCATTGTGCCATTGAGCAAAGTAAAAAAAGGGAATTTTGATATTTCACACGCCTCAATTGCGCTAGCAATCTTAATAATATGTATAGGATTTCCAATTGCCTATTCGGCCAAACAATATTATAAACAAAAGGAACAATAAGAAATGGAAATCTATCATTGCGAAAAAGGCAACCGCCGCTAAAGTATAAAAGATATGGCTCGGTCTGTCCTCACTTGGAAAATCCCAGCAGAGTTTTGTATTTTTAATGAATCGTAGCCAGACATCTGCCTGCTGACATGCAATTGCAGAAACGAATAAACCAGAACCATTATTCCCAAACAATAGTAACCAAAACCCATTCAACCATGCAAAAACACAGAATATTTACCACCGCATTCGCTAATGTCTACCCACATTATATTCAAAAGGCGGCGAAGAAAGGCCGTACGAAGCAAGAAGTAGATACCATCATTTGTTGGCTGACAGGATATGATCAAAATACGTTTCAGCAACACATCAATAACAAAACCGATTTTGAAAATTTCTTCGAAAAGGCGCCACAAATACATTTCAATGTATCCAAAATTACCGGTGTCATCTGCGGCTATCGTGTAGAAGACATCAATGACCCACTGATGCAAAAGATACGATATTTGGATAAATTGATTGACGAATTGGCAAAAGGAAAACCGATGGCGAAAATTTTAAGGACTTAGGGCAAGTCCTACCACAATCAACCATCTAATTATCTAACCTCTAAATTCCGACGATGATTTAATTGAAATTCGTACTATCTTACTGTAACTTGCATTCGCTATGCAACCACTGACTCAAGTACAACTCAAAGACTTCCTCGATACTAAAGTAGAGCAATACAACCATCCACGCTTTATTGAGAGCGATCCCATTCAGATTCCGCATCAATTCAATAAAAAGGAAGACATTGAGATTGCCGCATTCCTAACGGCGACGATTGCATGGGGAAATCGCAAAAGCATCATCAACAATGCCAAACGGATGATGGAACTCCTAGATAATGCTCCTTATGACTTTGTGATGCAGCACAAAGTACAGGATCTGGAAGTGCTACTGCCGTTTGTCCACAGAACCTTCAATGGCGAGGATTTGATTCAGTTTGTTCAAAGTTTAAATCACATTTACAGAACACATGATGGATTGGAAACTGTATTTGCAAAGAATGCTGAAATATTTTCCACTCAAAAAGCCATTCATCAGTTTAAATCGCATTTTTTTGAGATAGAGCATTTGCCAAGAACCCAGAAACACGTCAGCGATCCGATGAAAAATTCAGCCGCTAAACGCATCAACATGTTTTTGAGATGGATGGTCAGAAATGATTCCAACGGTGTAGATTTCGGCATTTGGAATAGCCTCTCTCCTGCCCAACTGTCTTGTCCCTTAGATGTGCATTCCGGCAATGTGGCAAGGAAACTGGGCTTACTCAACCGAAAACAAAATGATGGTAAATCAGTATTGTTGTTGGATGCAGCCTTACGTAAACTTGACAAAACAGATCCCGTAAAATATGACTTTGCACTCTTTGGTTTAGGTGTTTTTGAGAGATTTTAACACTTTTTCGAAACAGCTTTCAATAAAACATTTTATCTTTAAAAAAATAAATCATAACATATGAAACAATTCTTCTTTTTAATTGCCACACTCTTTTCAAGTTTACTTTTTTCTCAAGTCAAAAAAATTCCTTTAGACACAACGGTTATTACAAATCATGCCTTAGTTATTAAAGGTCAAAACTTGTCATATCAGGCCACAGCTGGAACACAGCCTGTTTGGAATGATAAGGGCGAACCCATTGCCACTTTGTTTTACACCTATTATAAAAAAAGTAATAGCGAAAAGGAAAAACGCCCGATAATCTTTTCGTTTAATGGTGGGCCAGGCTCTGCTTCCGCTTGGATGCACATTGCCTATACTGGTCCTGTGACTTTGAATATTGATGACGAAGGTTATCCTGTACAACCTTATGGAGTAAAGGACAATCCAAATTCTATTTTAGATGTTGCAGATATCGTTTTTATAGATCCTGTAAATACAGGCTATTCCAGAATGGTTGAAGATAAGGAAGGAAAATTACCAGATAGAAAACTATTTTTCGGGATTAATGCAGATATTAGTTATCTGGCCGAATGGTTGAACACTTTTGTGTCTAGAAATAATCGTTGGGAATCTCCCAAATATTTAATTGGGGAAAGTTATGGTGGTCCAAGGGTAATGGGCTTGTCTGAAGAACTACAAAACAGACAATGGATGTATCTCAATGGTGTCATCTTAGTTTCGCCTGCCGATTATAAAATTTATTCTACCAATCAGCCTATTTATTCTGCATTGAATTTACCCTATTTTGCTGCAGCCGCTTGGCATCATAAAGCGCTTTCACCTTCACTACAACAAAAGGATTTAGTAGAAATTTTGCCTGAAGTGGAAACCTATGCCATTAATAATCTTATGCCAGCCTTGGCAAAGGGAGGTTCTATTTCTGATGAAGAAAGAGAAAGTGTTGCCGAAAAAATGAGTCTGTATTCAGGATTGGATAAAAAAGCTATTTTAGATCATAATCTAAATGTGCCAACTGATTTCTTCTGGAAAGAATTGTTGAGAAATAAAGGTTTTACCTTGGGAAGATTGGATTCCCGTTATTTGGGAATGGATAAAATGACAGCAGGTGATTCACCTGATTACAATCCCGAATTAACATCTTGGTTACACTCTTTTACGCCAGCCATCAACTATTATATAAGAGAAAAACTCAATTTTAAAACTGATGTCAAATACAATATGTTTGGCGACGTCCATCCTTGGGACAATGAAAATGACAATGTACGAGATCGTTTACGTCAGGCAATGGCAGAAAATCCATTTCTAAAAGTGATGGTACAATCTGGTTATTACGACGGAGCCACAACCTATTTCGCCGCGAAATATACAGTAGGACAAATGGATCCAAGTGGGAAAATGAAGGATCGCTTTAGGTTTAAAGCTTATAGAAGTGGACACATGATGTATCTTAGAAGTGAAGATTCAAAAACTGCCACAGACGATATCAGACAGTTTATAAAAGATTCTGAAACCAACGGAAAAGCAGCAAAATATTAATCAAAAAAAAACACCTGATGAAATGAAAATCATCAGGTGTTTTTCTACACATTATTATAAATATAACTTCATTCATTTTATACTATCCCTTTAACCACGCATTTCGCAACGTAATCTGTTTTGGAGAGGCATTTTCATCTTCTATTAAACTTTCACTTATCGTGTAGGCTTGGGTCAGTTTTCCATTGAAGACCATTTCTTTCCCATCACGTTCTATCTTGATTTCATAGTCCTGGCCTGGTTGCCATTGGTACATGCCACCAATCAATACTTGTGCGTTTTGAAGTGTCAATGGAGTTCCACCAATTTCTTTGATGACATCGCCAGGCAAAATGCCTTGTTCAGTCCAAAAAGTGTTTTCAGTGACACCATCTGAAAATGATAAAGTCATCTTTTCACGATCGCCATCAAAAATAAATCCGCTGCCATTTTGGATGAATGAAGTTTCCGTTTTTGCTTCGCCCAATGTAAGTCCCACTTTTTTAAAGTATAGGTTATAATCGATTGGTGTCGTGCCTTCCACATGGGTTTTTAGGAATTCAGAAATGGATGGATAGGTCATCTGGGAAATTTCGGTAATCAAATCATCATCCTTAAATGGTTTGTTGACTCCGTATTTTTGTGATAATTCCTTCATCAACGACAACATACTGCGTTGCCCATTGCTTTCCTCACGCATCATGATATCAATGCACATTCCTATCAGCGCACCTTTTGAATACACATTTAGATAATTATCGGAATAGGGTTTTTCCAAAATATTTTCACTCATCATGGTGAAACTCATGGTATCATCAAAATAGGTGGCTGTTTTGATCTTATCCATCATATTGGCATAAAACTCATCAGGACTGATCAAGCCTTCATAAACTTGAAAATGTTGTGCAAAATATTCGGTAACACCTTCATACATCCATAAATGTTTCGAGAAGGTCGGGTTGCTGTAATCAAAATAATGAACATCTTCCGAATGCACGGACAACGGCGATAAAATGTGAAAAAATTCATGGGATACGATATCAATCATTGATTTTTCAAGAGCTTCCAATGGCATTTCTTCTTGTAGAACCACCGTCGTCGCTTTTTGATGTTCCAAGGCTCCAAATCCTTTAGGTGCTTCGGGATTATCATCGGCCAAATAAAGGAAAATATCATAACGAGGCGTTGAATTGATGTCCCCCAAATAGGCCTTTTGGCCTTCCATCATTTTGTACATTGCATCTTTAAGTTCGGCAGCATTATGAACACCGTTTGGAGAATACACACTTAAAACAATCTTGATATTGCCAACCATAAAATCCTCCACAGTCATTGTCCCATACATCATTGGATTGTCTGTGAGGTCAAAATAACGAGGCGCCAAATAACTATTTATGATTGACTTACCATCAGGACTCGATTTTGTTCCAGCTATTTGCAGAGCTGAACTGTGAACAAATTTAGCGGGCGCGGTTACGTCCAAGGTATATTGATTGGTTTTTAAATTGTCGAAAAAACCGATAAATCCGTGTAGATTCAAAAGATAATCATTCGGCTCAATGTTTGTTCCAGACGGTGAGAAAGGCACTTCTTCACCAATTCCACCCACAGTTTCCTGATCAAAGGTATCGTTGACCCAATAGACCAATCTATCCAATTCCTTGGCATTGGTAATGATCCAGGTATTATCATCAGGATGTGTGACGGTCAATTCTTTTCCATTATAATCAGTTGCCTTGAAATCATCCACATAACGACCAAAATTGCTGACACTGTAAGTTCCTTGTACCACTTTTGGCAAATGGTAAGTGACCGTTTCATCGGTAAAACGACCAGGATTAATAGTGACTGGAAGTTTGTCATCCATAACTTTTGTGATGTCAATAGAAGTGACGATAGGAGTTTGTGTGGCCAAATCGTTACTCATATTTTTTGTTGAACCACAGCCAAAAAGAAGGGAGCCCATTAAGGCAATACCTAAAATATTTTTCATTGAAAATTTTCTTTTTCATCTCCACTTTTCGACTATCGCTCAAGATAAACTTCGGTGGAAATCTATTATTTTAATTTTTTCATAAGTCCCGCAAATCTACAATCTGTTAAAACTATTATCGTGAACATTTTGTTAAAAGATGAATTCGTATTTTTGAGGATGCCACAGCCGCTCATCAGCATTTTGATACCCTTCAAGAATACCTCAAAATTTCTTCCCGAATGTTTGGAATCCATT
>JBDSFP010000098.1:0-3077 GCA_039919415.1 Aquaticitalea sp.
GGAGTTTTGTATTGTCCCATTCGTCCGTTTTATTGACGAACGTAAGCTTGCTTTCAATCACCTGCCAGACTATTAGCTCATTGGGAACAAGTTCTACCAATCTGTGTTTGGAGTAATGTGCACCAGCACCAGCATGAAAGGTAAATTCGTCATTGAGGTCTCGGCTTTTTCCTGAAATGGTTTCTTCATGAACGCCTGACCACCATTTGTCAATTACTAATAAAAGATTGAAGATGTCTTTCGCTGATTTAGAGGATTCAAAGCTGTATGTGAAGCTTTTGATTTCTGTGTTTAATTCAGTTTCCATAGGTTCTTGATACATTTAAATTGTAATTGATGTTTTGTTCTTTACAAAGATATCGTCTAATAAACAGTTTGAAAAGGTGTTATTTAGACAATATGACGGGTTGATTTGGACATTATCATTTGCTATATTTGTAAAAATATAAAAGATGAAACATCTGACCATAGTCGTACCACAAGGACAAAACAATTTGAGTAGTATTGTTGGCCCCTTCAAGATTATTACAAGGGCTAATGATTATTTTAAGAAATTGGGGCATCCTGCTGTCTTCCAAATAGAATTGGCTGGCCTCACAGAAAAGATTGACTTTTATAATGGGCTGTTTACTGTGAATCCTCAGCGTTCTATATTGTCAATTGAAAAAACGGATTTGATTATTGTGCCTTCATTGAACCATAATTATGAAGTTGCCATTGCAGAAAACAAGGAATTAATCGATTGGCTTCAGAAACAATATAAAGCAGGTGCCGAAATAGCAAGTATTTGTACTGGAGCATTTCTCCTAGCAGCGGCAGGTATTTTGAATGGTAAAAGTTGTTCCACGCATTGGGCAGCGGCAGATGATTTTAGAATTCGATTCCCTGAAGTAAACTTAAAGGTCGATGAACTAATTACTGATGAAAATGGTATTTATACAAATGGTGGCGCATATTCTTTTTTGAACCTCGTGATTTATTTGATTGAAAAATACTATAATAGGGAAACAGCCATCTTCTGCTCAAAAGTTTTTCAAATAGCTTTAGAAAGGAACACGCAGTCTGAATTTGCCATTTTTACAGGTCAAAAACAGCACGAAGACGACTTGATAAAGGACGCCCAATCGTTTATGGAAGCCAACTTTGAGGATAAAATATTGGTGGAAGATTTGTCATCAAAATTTGCTATCAGCCGACGGACTTTTGACAGACGATTTATAAAGGCTACAGGTAACACACCCACAGAATACTCTCAGCGATTGAAAATAGAAGCTGCTAAAAAATCGCTTGAGAACACAAGAAAAACAGTAAATGAGGTGATGTATGAAGTGGGATACAACGATTCGAAAGCATTTAGAAATGTGTTTAGCCGAATTACTGGCATTTCGCCTTTGGATTACAAGGCTAGATATAATAAAGGAGTTTGATTGTGGGATTTTTGGTTGTAGAAATAATCAATAGGTCGGATCTGTCATTAGAAAGTATAAAAAACTCCTAAATTTTTTAGGAGTCTTTAATTTTTTAAAAGGAAATAATTAAGCTTTCCCCATGATTCTGAACATGCCAGTACCACAAGTTGGGCATTCGCCTTTCATTGCTTTTCTACCATTCTTCATAGTAGTTTCTTTGGCGTTTTTCATTTCTCTTTTTGTTTTGCACTTTACACAATATGCTTCCATGTTTTTTTAGTTTTTAAATTCGTTATGCATAAAAGTAGGTTTTCTGTGCTTAACTCACAAGAAACAAGGCATAATTTGAACGTTTTTTTTGAGTTTTCTCTAAAATTCGGAAAAAAAGCCCATTTTTAAAGGCGCAAACCTGTGATTTACTGTTCTGAAAAAATAAATGTGCTCATCAAATGGTGCTTATTCGATATGAACTGATGCATAAAGTTTGGCTTTCAAATCTTCGGCTGTATCAAAAACCATTCGGGAGACTGAGGGGAAAAAAGATTTCCAGTTGGTTCATTAATTGCAATTCATTTTGGTCCATAGCCATATGATAAACTTCTCATGGCAGCATATAGGATTTCAATTATAAAATGGCTTTTTCTTGGAAAGTACTGCATAGTGAGAATGATTTTTTTAGTCAATTTTCAATGGCTTGGATTTACTTGGCATATTTTAATTGATGACTTAAACTTTTAGAGGAGAAGTTGATTCTGAAGTAGCTAAGTCTGTCCAAGCTGATAGCTGAGTTTTTTGTATCTATTTCTTCTTCTTCTGATTAAAAACAGGCAATAATTGCGTTGAAACCTCCCCAAACCCAATCCTGGTCCCATCTTTTTCGCAATGGCCTCGCATAATTACGGTGTCATTATCATTGATGAATTTACGCTCGGTTCCATCTTTCATTTTAATGGGTTTTTCCCCACGCCAAGTCAATTCCAACATTGATCCATAGGAATCTTCGGTTGGTCCAGAGATCGTACCACTTCCCATCATGTCGCCGGAATTTACAGGGCAACCATTAACCGTATGATGCGCCAATTGCTGGGACATATTCCAATACATATATTTGAAATTGGATTTGCTCACAATCGTTTCCTTGGCGTTTTTAGGTCTGATGGATACTTCCAGATTAATGTCATAACTTTTTTTGCCTTTGCTCTGTAGATATGGCAATAAAGGTTTGATGGGTTTTGGACTTTCCAATTTAAAAGGTTCCAAGGCATCTAGTGTTACAATCCAAGGTGACATAGAAGACGCAAAGTTTTTTGCCAAAAAAGGTCCTAAAGGCACATATTCCCATTTTTGTATGTCGCGTGCAGACCAATCATTAAAAAGCACCAATCCAAAAATATATTCTTCAGCTTCATTCACGGGAATAGGTTCGCCCAAATCGTTGGCATCTGTGGTTATGAATGCCATCTCCAATTCAAAATCAATTAATTTTGATGGTCCAAATACAGGTTCTTCTGCTCCGTCTGGAAAAGTTTGTCCCTGAGGTCGATGTACGGGAATTCCGGATGGTATAATGGAAGAACTTCTCCCATGATAGCCCACAGGAATGTGAAGCCAGTTGGGCATCAAAGCATTTTCCTTGCCTCGAAACATAGTGCCGACATTGGTGGCGTG
>JBDSFP010000099.1:0-2632 GCA_039919415.1 Aquaticitalea sp.
GAATGACATGTGTATCGGCAACGCCTTTCGGTTCCAAATTCAAACCAATCACAATAAATACAATCAAGGTAATGATAAGAGTTGGGATGGTTGTGTAGAGCATATACCGAATATGGGTAAACAAATCAGTTCCAGCCATTGCCGGAGCTAAGTTGGTCGTGTCGCTCATCGGGGAAATTTTATCTCCAAAATAGGCACCTGAAATCACAGCTCCCGCGGTCATTCCCAAGGGTACGCCCAAAGCTTCGGCAATGCCAATCAGTGCAATCCCAACCGTTGCAGAAGTTGTCCAACTGCTTCCAGTAGCGACAGAAATGATGGCGCAAATAACAATACACGCAGGCAAAAATATCGTAGGATTCAGTATTTGGAGACCATAATAGATCATCGTTGGAATAATGCCACTTATCAACCAAGTTCCGGCCAATGCCCCGACCATCAATAAAATGAGAATTGCACCCGCGGTCGATTTGATGTTTTCGGCAACTTCTTCCATCATTTGGTCGAAAGTTACCTTGTTGAAAAATCCAACGATGGCAGCAGCAGCGCCTCCCATCAATAAAATGAATTGGTTGGAACCGGAAAGGGCATCGCTCCCAAAGGTATAAACATTATAGGCGAGCATTGCCACCAAAACAAATACAGGTATCAGCGCTTCCCAAATATTGAGTTCTATGTTTTCAACGATATGTTCATCTTGAGGGATTCGGGGTTTAATGTCTTGGCTTTCCATTTGGATATTTCAGTTAGGTTTTATTTTCGGATTGTAATGTTACGATTTTCTATGACGTTTGCAAAATAAATCCAATTTGTAATTACTTAATCAAATGAATTAAAGTGCACAATTATATACTTTAAATTTTGTACTTTCAATTCACAAAACTGAACGCATGCGATTCAATGTGATTATTTTCTGCTTTTGTTGTTTTTGTTTTCAATTACTTAATTCACAACAGTCCAAAATTGACAGTTTGGAAACAATTATTGCCACTAATAGTGTAAAGATTGAATCCATAAACGCATTGAATACCCGGGCCTCGGATTTGGTTAGATCAGATATCCTAAAGGCAAAGACCTATTTATGGAAAGCAAAACATATTGGTCTTTTTTTGGATTACAAGCGCGGACTGAGCAACACTTATTCCCAATTGGTAAGTGTTTATCAAAACGATGCGATAATAGACAGCGCTCTTTTCTATCTTAATTCGTTGGAGAAAATATCAAAAAACGCAACTTTTTCGAAGGATAGTGAAGCAGACGTGATGAATACAAATTTTTATTCAACTTCGGGCCTGTATCATAAAAAGGCTGGGGATTTCAAGGAGGCTTTGGTGTATTTTAAAAAAGCTTATGACCTACTTGAACAATTGGACTCTGCAGTGTCTTCCGCCGGACAAGCAATGAACATTGGAAACTGTTATCTAGGACTTTCCAACTACAATGCTGCCTTGGAATATTATCTAAAGGCACTTCGTGGTTTTGAAAAACTGGGCAACAAAAAAGGTGAGGCCTTCTGTTTTCAAAATATTGGAGAGTGTTATATTGAACTTGGTCAATACCAGGCTGCCCTAAATTATGCAAACAAAGCCATATCACTCAAAAAGGAGATTAATGATGTGAGAGGTTTGGGCAATGCCGAACATACTTTGGGAATGATATATGCAGGTATTGGAGATCATGATAAAGCGCTTAAACATTTTACCAAATCATTACAGATCAGTGAAGATTTAAAATTGTCGAATGAGGCCATGAAAATCCATTTGAGTATGGGAAAAATACACGCCTTAAAAAACGAAACAGATAAGGCCATTTCACATTTTAAACAAAGCAAAAACATTGCAGAGCAATTGGGGGATAAAAACTCAGTAGCCTCAGCAGATATGGAAATCTTGGCTACAGCAAAAGAAAAAATTATTTCTGAAGAAATAATCCATATGGCCAATGAAAATATCGAGTCCATGAGGTTGTCCGGTAATGTCAGTAAGGAATCAGCTGCTTATAAGAATTTGGCTGATTTTTATTTAGAGAAAAAAGAATATAAAAATGCACTATTCTATACTGATAAATACCATACGTTGAATGATAGTATCAAAAACATTGACATTCAAACACGATTTAAAGAGATTGAGGAATTGTATAATAAGGAAAAAAATGAAAAACAGATTCAATTGCTGCAAAAAGATCAAGTGATTGGAGAACAAAAACTAAAACAACAACGTTTTTTATTATTGCTTGCCGCCCTTATCGTATTATTGATAAGTTTTGCTGTATGGGGTTTCTTCAATAGGCAAAAGCATAAACAAAGAATGTCCGAATTACTTCTTAGAAACCAAATTGCAGCTGACCTCCATGATGAAGTGGGCAGTTCGCTGAGCAGCATCTATATGTTGAGTCAAATGGCGGAGCAAATGAAGTCCGACCAGAAAGATGAGATAATTTCCAAAGTAGGATCAAATGCACACGATGTCATAGAAAAAATGAGTGATATCGTATGGATGATCAAGCCCAACGAGAATTCCGGTTCAAATTTGCGAGATCGGATGGAGCGGTTTATCCATGAATATTCGTCAATACGCGAAATTGAATATAGCTTTAAGGCGAATGATTTGAACGGACTTAAATTGACAATGAT
>JBDSFP010000139.1:0-10111 GCA_039919415.1 Aquaticitalea sp.
TAATAACCTTATATTTGTTACCATAAAAACCTAAACAAACCATCATGAAAAAAATAGTTCTTCTCATTGCCATTTTAAGCGTTTCATTTGTCAATGCCCAAGCCTTTAAGGGCAGCATGGACAATAAGTTGCAAGTTGGTGCCAACATCCAGGACGGTGCCACCGGAATCAATTTAAGTTATGACTATGGACTTGGCGAGAATATTTCTGTGGGTATTTCTTCTGCCTATGCCTTAAGTGTGAATAATGCCCTTGATGCTGATTTTGGAAATCGTTTTGATTTGACGGGTCGTTTTAGTGCGCATCTGGGTAGCGTTATTGGTATTGATGATAATTTTGACATCTATCCCGGTCTGAACTTGAGCTTAAAGAATTTTGGTGGCCATTTGGGTGCCCGTTACTTCTTTTCTGAAGGGTTTGGCATATTTACCGAAGCGGTTTTTCCCATTGCGAAATATGATGTGACTGATTTAAAACCAGCGGATTATTTGCACAACCAGTTTGTGGTGAATGTGGGAGCTGTATTTAGCTTATAAGCCTTCAAAATTAAAATATATCCATGCCTTTTAGAAACTCCTGAAAGGCATTTTCTATGGCCTAAAATCATGTACTCATCCCTGGAAAATTTTGGGAGTATCTTGAGAGTATCTATGAATTGCAGTTCTCTGTGACCCCGTACTAATATAACTATACAGGTTAAAGAATAAATTCTGATATAAGTATACAAGTCAAAATTTAACCGCAAAGTTCGCAAGGTTTTTTCGCAAGGGTCGCAAGGCTTAACTTTGCGCACTTTGCGTGGTCTTAGCGTCTTCGCGTTAAAATTAAACGTGATTTTGGCTACGAACCTCCCTGAAGTAATCTGGCATACGTTTTACCGATTACCGATCACAAAAAAAATCATTTATCTTATCATACACCATATGACTTTCCCAACCTCGATACAGTAGATAATCGGCGAGTTTCTTTTTCTTTTTCTGTGGGTTCGTTTCTATAATCGTTGCGGCTTTTCTTTCTGCGAGTTCGTGAAAGCTTTGAAGGTACTCGGAATCGGAAATTTCCTTTAATGATGAGGTGATGAGATTTTTGGTGATTCCCTTTCGTTTAAGTTCCTGGGTGATACGGTATTTGCCCCATTTTTTGATTCGGAACTTACCTCTTACAAAAGCCTTTGC
The DNA here is from genome assembly GCA_039919415.1 of Aquaticitalea sp. Taxonomy (GTDB): domain Bacteria; phylum Bacteroidota; class Bacteroidia; order Flavobacteriales; family Flavobacteriaceae; genus JBPOFM01. The sequence goes on from JBDSFP010000139.1 coordinate 1,176, forward strand.
AAAGCGTTGTTCATTTAAAAATTCGGTGACCAACAAATGCACCACAATCACATCAATGTCTTTTGGAATCATTCGCATGCCTTGCAACTTTTTAAGCACCTCTTGATGGCATCGCTCCTGATAGCTGCAATAGTGCTCCAACTTTTTTTTGGCTTCTTCGACAGAATAGGTTTTGGTGGCTTTCATATCACAAATTAATAACATATTTGTAACACGAACAAGCCATTTAGATAAAGCATTTATTGATGCCTTTGTATCGGCTTTGTGCTGGTGGTCAAAAATTAACTAAATTTTAAGGTAATTTATTGATTATCAAACATCCAAGTGAGTATTATAATTCGTATATCCTATACTGTCTTGTCAGTTTATCGTTAATAAAACGAACAGTTGAACACTTTATAATATAGCAAATTGGTTAATATTTGCGCGTTTCCTTAATAACATATTAAAATAATTTCTCTATGATTAAAAAATACTCCCTCGTATTAGTGGCATTCTTGTGCTTTGTTTTGAATGGGTTTGGGCGGACGACCTTAATTTTACCTTTTTCCAGTTTTGGCTTTACCGATGCACAAATATTTCCTTCAGGTAGCATTGATTCAAACGTATTATTTTCAACACAAAAAAATACTACATCATCTTCCTTTCCACTTTATTATACTTTTGGTTCAGCAATACGATATTATAATGATTCTTCAAGAGATGATAACCTTATAACTTTAAAACCTAGTAATGGAGCAATAATTACAGACGTAGAATTATATAATTGTGGAAGTTATGCTCCGATTTTAAAATATAATGTTGATGGTGCAGTAGATATTTCTGTTCGACCAATCTCCACAACTTATACAATCGAAAGCATAAGCTCTTCATCAAGTTTAAAGATTAGAAATGCAGCTAGCACAACACAATTAAGATTAACAGGGATTAAGCTTAACTTTACCATTGCTACTCCTAAATATTTCAGAAGCAAAACAGTTGGTCCCAACAATTGGAACAATGCTGGAAGTTGGGAATCCTCTGACGACAACATCACTTGGGTAAACGCAACTGCTGCTCCCTCCGATGACGCAAAAACCATTACTATCAGACCTGGCCATACCATTACTGTAAACTCATCCATAAGTTTAGATGAAACTGTGGTCAATGGGATTTTAGAGACCCTTGTTGGCGCAGTTTTAAATATCAATAATGGGATTGGTATCGATTTAGATATTAAAAATGGCGGTGTTTTAAATGTGAAAAATCCAACATCCGAAGATTATTCAGATATCGTAAAACAACCTGCTGGCTCTATTAATGTGGCTACAGGAGGAAAAATCGCTGTGTTGGGTAATGGCGCATCTGTTTCTTCTAATCTACAAAATTTTGCAACAAACATACTTAATGTTTGGAAAAACAATGCTGTTTTTGAATGGAACTGTAGTGATGGAACGCCAAGTCTTAGTGGAGAAACTTATTTTCCAAATGTCAATTCAACAACAATTCCAGTTTTTAGAATCATTGTCCAAAATAGTTCCAATTCTTTAGGAGGTGGCAGCTCTACAGTGATAAATGGTTTATTTGATGTAAGAACATCCGTTTCTTTTCAAGGAAATGGAAACAAAACATTTCGGGATGGTATTATAGGAACAAATGCGACTGTAAATATTCCAACTATTGGTGCAACTATATATATCATTGGTGCATCACCAATTCTTGGAGGCAGCAACTTAACCCTTGCTTCCAATAAAAATATTCATATTACCAATGGTATTACAATCCCAACTGGGGCTACTGTAATAGCAAAGACGTTTTCTGATATAATCCCTCAATTTGCTGGAAAGGGTATCAATAATTTTTTGGTCAATGGCAGTATTGACATGACCACTACAACAATAGCGAACTCAAATCCCGGTGCTGTTATCATCAACGGAACAATGAAAACGGCGCATCTGGGAGGGCTCGAAGGAGGCACCATTTCCTCGAGTAGCACAACTAAGGTAAATACTGGCAGTACGATTGAGTATAATGCGGCAACAGGCAACCAAGTTGTTACTAGTTCAAGTGCCTTGGAAGGGTCTTCTCCCTATTATAATATCATTTTTTCTGGTGGAGGGTCAAAAACTCCTGCCAATGCGGTAAGTGTCAATACCAGTGGATCTGTAACCATTACAGGAACACCAACTGTTAATTTTACCTTCAACAATCTTGGGAATGTTGCAAGTAATTCCACTGCTTTTACAATGAATGGAGGCAGGTTAATTTTAGGCACTACTGGAACTCTACCGCTAATGGACGGACCTTATACACTTACGGCCGGGGTTATAGAATATGCGGGATCAGTAGCTAAAACTGTCCGTGTAAAAAATTATCAGAATATAGAAATAAGCGGAACTAATGTTTCAAATTCCAATGGGAATATAACCCTTCACGGCTCCGGTAGCTTTATCATAAAAAATGGAGGTGTTTTTGAAATGTCCGACAATTCGATAATTGGTCCAACTGGAACACAGACATTAACAGTTGAGCCGACTGGTTTGTTTAAATGCGCAATTGAATCTGGGTTTTATGGAGCAGCAACTGTCTTTCCAACTCCTTCTCCAGCGGTTAGAAATAATATTGAAACCATTGTGTTCCAAGCAGGCAGTACGGTTAATTATAATAGAGCAAGTCCTCCACTATCAGGTGATGGCAGTCAAACCTTGACAAAGGTTTATTCTAATGGTTTGTCTATTCCATATCCAAACCTCACTATTTCTGGAACCGGCACGAAAAATATTGGAACTGATATCGGCATAGATGTGAGCGAAAATTTAAAAGTTTTGTCAGCCACGCTGCGTATAGACGGAGATTTATTCAATTCGGAACCATCCAAGTACATGTCAGTCAATGATAATGTAACCGTTGCCGATGGTGCAATATTGGAAGTTAAAACTAATGGTTCTTTTATTCAAGTGGCTGATACCGGAACTTTCACTTTAAATCCTGGTGGTACAGCGACCGTATACAAACAAACTGCACCTCTTAATAATCCTATCGAATATACCTATTGGAGCTCGCCAATAGTTGACGAAACAATTGGAACCGCGCTGGCCGAGTCCAACCCTAGTAGAATTTTTTGGTTTGATGCCCGAAATTATTTGGATATGTTTAAAGAATCCGGCAATAGCAATGTTTATGTATCAGGTCAAGATGATATTGATGACTTCCCTGGTGATGATTGGCAACTAGCACCTTCTACTATGACAATGCTTCCTGGGGTAGGCTATGCCGCTACACTAAATCCAATTGGATTTATAGGCCCCAATACTAGATATGAATTCAATTTTAACGGCGCATTTAATACCAGCACTATTACTGTTCCAGTATTTAGAAATGATTTTGAGTTGGCCGATGTTAACTGGAATTTTATTGGGAATCCATACCCTTCTGCCATTAATGTAGATAATTTTTTCAATATTAACAGATATGATGCGATTACAAATCCAACAGGCACCTTGCAAGGGGCGATTTATCTGTGGTCGCAAAGCTCGGATCCTAGTAACTCCAACAATGGCAATGAAGTTTATAATTTTACACAGTCTGATTACGCTGTTATAAATGGTGCCTCTGAACTTGCGGGTGGCGATAATAACGGTGACGGCGTCATAAACGAATTGGATAGGCCTAAACGTTTTATACCGTCTGTACAAGGCTTTTTTGTTGCTTTTGACAATGATTCACCCTCAACTGTTGTTTCAGGAGATATAAAAACTGCAGATGTTATATTTAATAATGCTATGCGAATGAAAGATGACACCAGTAATACCCAATTTTTCAGAACTGCAAATATGGGTAATGCTTCATCGCAGGTTAATTTAAACAATAAATTATGGATTGACTTAACTTCAAACAATGGTGTATTCAATCAAATATCCGTGGCTTATGTAAATGGCGCAACAGAGGCCTATGATGGATTTTATTATGATGCGCCTAGGAATTTATCAACAGGTGCAAATTCTATCCTGTATTCAACCATTCCAGATGAACCAAACTTAAAATTCGCCATTCAAGGCAAAAACCCAGACAGCTTAACTTTGGACGAAGTAGTGCCTCTTGGATTTTATACCTCCATAATAGAACCAACGACTTACAGACTCTCCCTTGAAGATCTCCAAGGAGAATTCTTAAAAAACAATACCATCTATATAAAAGATAATTTAACGAACATTACCTTTAACCTATCAAGTTCGGATTACATCTTCAGTTCTGACCAAGGGGAGTTCAACAACCGATTCGAAATTGTTTTTAGAGATCAAGCCCTTTCTGTGATTGACAATAAAATTACTCCAAATGGCTTGAGCATTGTGGAGTTGAATGATGGACGTGTGAAATTTACCGTTGGCAATAGTCTGGACATCAAAGCCGTTGAAATCTTCGATATGCTGGGACGAATGCTTTATAATCTTAAAGGCAACAGTCCTTCCGAAGTGTACGAACTTTCCAATTTGAGCCAAGCAGCCTATATAGCGAAAGTCACTTTGAGCAATGGGCAGGTGATTACGAAACGGGCGATAAAAAGGAAGTAAATACTAATTTTAAAGTACCAAATTCCAATGGGAATACTAGCTAAAAAATGCCTTAACGAAATTGTTTAGGCATTTTTATTTGAAGTCAATTTGGGGCACTTCTTAAACCTGTTAGTATTTTTCAGAATTTTTTATTATATATTTTGTTTTGTTTTTTTCTCCTGTTTTTTCGAGAAGGTTCAACTCCAGTCCTTTTTTTAAATCCCTACTTGCTGTTGACAAAGAGAGGTCTTTAAATACATCCATATAATCCTTTCTTGAAAATTCTTCCTTATGGATTGATATGAAAAATTCGAGTCGATCACGATCCGTAAAGATTCTATTGTTAAAATCCAAGATTTTATGGAGTGCAACAGCAATGACATTCAGCATGTATTCAATAAAATGTGTGGATGTTCCCGCTTTATCACTTTGTGCCAATGCTTTGTAATAGGCATCTTGGTCTTCGCTGATCAAGGTTTCAAAGGGCAAAAATTCAAAAACGGGATGTTTTACCATTAAGATGAGACTTTGCCATAATCTTCCCATTCTTCCGTTTCCATCTAAAAATGGATGAATGAATTCCATCTCGTAATGGAACACACAACTCTTTATCAGTTCCAATTCATTCGGGTCTTTTAAATATTCGAAAAGATTTTTCATTAAGAATGGTACATTCCCATACGGTGGAGCCACATGTTCCATCTTTGAACCTTTTACAATACCTACGTTTTGCTTTCTATATGATCCAGGGTTGTCAATCAAGTTTCTCATTAATTCTTGATGCGCATTTAGAAATGAGGTTTCACTGTCCGAGTCAAATTTTTTTAAGTTCTCATAAATTATAATGGCATTCATAACCTCGAGAACATCTTTTTTGGGACCAATGATTCTTTTATTGTCCAAAAGTGCTGTTATTTGGTCTTCTGTCAAGGTGTTGCCTTCAATCTTTAAGGAGGAATGAATTGTTTTGATCCTATTCTGCTTTCTTAACTTAGGAGAAGGTGTGTTGAAATGGTTTGCATTTATTTCTCCTATTTTTTCTGAAATGGATGTTATCAGTTTTAATATTTCAGAAGTAATGTCATAAGGAGGTTTCATTTTGATAGTATCATTTGATAGTATCAAAGATACCTTTTTTAAAATTATTCACCAATCCACGAGCAAACCTACATATCTAAACGCTGATGAAAGTATAATTTCATTTTATGAAAAAACTTGATTGAACACACTCAAGGACTTCGGTTTTCTAAAATCCCCAAGATGCAGCTCATAATACAGCAAGAGCATGGTTAAAAATGATTGTCGCTGTTTTGAATTCAATTTTAAAGCATTCAGGCCTTCAAATGTCATACCCAAAAGTTGTTTCAAGATTGTTGAATTCTCACCAAAAATGGAATAAAAATCCTTTCGATTCAATTCAAAAGCACCTGTGCTTAAATTGAAATATGGCAATTCCAAGTTGGATTCATCTGGATAAAAACCGAGGTACTTGGTAAGATTCAATAAAAATAGCAAATGGAAATTGGCGCTGTCCACTTCGGCATCCAACCTGATAAAAGAGGTTTGCAAATAACCATATAACGCTTCGTTCTTTTCCTCTTCCTTTAAAACCGAAGACAGCACTTCGGAAATAAACATAACAATGGCACTCTTAAAAATATCGGTGTGTAGGCTTCGATACACGACATCCAATCGGACATCATTGATGAATTGAAGGGATTGATTGGCTCTGTAATTTTCTTCGAGCTGCAATTGGCTCAACGGTTGAAAATAAGCCGTTTGGGAACTGCCTTTTTTGCTTTTCAACACGCCTCGCAACAAATAACTGACAACACCCCTTTGGTTCGTATAACATTTAACGATCAAATCGTTGTCACGATATTTTAATTTTGAGAGTACAATGGCATTTGTTTTTAGTAACATAATCACATTGCTGGTAAAAATTATCTGATGATCAGAAGTTTTAGGACTTTGGTCTCAAAGGAATCCAAATCGTTGATAAGGATGAGGTACACACCAGAAGCGACGATGTTGTTGCCAAGATTCTTTCCATTCCAAATGGCCGTTCCACCATCGATGGCAAAATTGTAACCTAATCTGGACGAACGCAAATTGATGCGCGATTGCGCCTCCGCGACCAAATTACCTTCAATATCCGTGATCTTGATGTTCACATTTTCTGTCAAGCCCTTGATTTTAACACCATTGTTGATATTGTTCAAATCATTCGATCCCAACAAATTATATTCCGGTCTTACCGGATTGGGATAGACGAAGGCATCCGCCAATTCTTCATCAGGTTTAGTGCCACCTGACCCAAAAGACACCAACCCCTTGCTGGTGGCAATAAACACCTTGCCGCTTTTGGCATCAATGGAAATATCCCTAATTTGGTCTGAAGGCAGAGGGGAATTATCGGTGGTAAAATGATAAATGGTTTCTTGGCCATCAGGCGAAAAATAGAAGATTCCCGAGTCATCGGTACCGATCCATTTGTTGTTGGAACCATCCACCTTAATGTCCGTAATGAATTGTGAAGCTAGCAATTCCTTGGGCACACCATCTTCCACAATAACAATTTCGCTGGCATGGGGATTTGAATCCGTAAGGAAATTTGTGGTATTGTACAACACCCTTAAGCCACGGAACGTCCCAATCCACAACTGATTGCGATTGTCAATCGCAACGGATTTTACCTGCACATCGGGCATATTTTGGTCCTCGCTATAGAGTCTTCCAATTTTTGGATTGGAATTCTCATTGTATGCAATGACTCCATTTTTCAAGCTTGTAGACCACTTGGTGCCATTATCATCAATGGCTAAATCACTGAAACCAATTTCGTCTGTCGTGGTACTCGGAATAATATCCTCAAAACTGTAGGCCTGCCATTGTTGGGTTGCGGGATTATATGATTTTAAGGGTCTTTTTACAAGACTGGTCATGGTCCAGAGCAAGCCGGTCCTATCAAAAACAGAAGGCCCAACGCGTAAATCCGTATAACTGGAGTTGGGCAAGACGGTAGATTCCAAGCCGCTATTGTTTTGATCATAGAGAATTGTGGGCACTTCGTTATTCAGTTCCAAGAGTCCGCTAAAGAAAGAACTCACAAACACTTGGGAAGGATTGAAAGGATTGATGGCGATGTCGCACAGGTTTTTTGCCGTCAACACACTATCATACGGAATATTGTGCCATTGCTCTTCAATAAGGTGGCTTATGCCATAACTCCTAATGGGATATGGATTAGTAAAAACATCATAATCGCCATAAGTGGCCCAAACCTCACTGTTGGTCGCATTGATTTTAAAGGTATCGTTACGTAGAGGCCCATCAGGTCTGATGACTGTATAGTCCTGTGGATTTGACAACGCCGTCTGCAAAACCCCAAAAGTAGTTGTGCCGATATATAGCTGCTCGTTCTTTAGGGTTGCCGAAGTAAATTGAGTTGGAAAATCCCCATTGACGGATGCTGTGGATATGGAATTTAATCCAGAATCGTAAACAAATACCTTATTTTGGGTGGTGACCAATAAATTATCCTCTACAGCTCGCAAGTCCAAAGGCGTATCGGTATAGCTAAATCTTTGGCTTAAGGTATTGCCCACAATTTCATAAATAACCTTATTGATGCCTATTGCATACAGCCGATTGTTGACAGCTTCAACCGATATCATATTTCCATTGTTGATAGACGGCCACTGTTGATAGTCAATAAGGTCTGTACTATTTAAAGATGCTTTTTTAATTCCATTTCCCCCGAGACAAGCCGCATAAATTGATTCATTGGCAATGGCAGTTTGGTTAACGACCACCTGACTTCCTCCATTCCCGATGAAATACGTATCACCAAATTCCAAACGCTGAAGATCATATACCGAAATTCCATAATCGGTAGCGATATAGACCAGTCCATTATATTCGTTAAAATGGTTGATTCTTTTTTTATTTGGAGCTATGGTTTCCTTTTCAAGTATGTCCACCACGGAAAGTATGGAACTGTCCGATTCAGAATACACTTCAATAAGCCCATTTTGATGCCCAATGACCAATTTTTGATAGGCATCACTGTAATGAATGGAAGTAATGGTTTCGCCCGACAAACCATCAATGGTGGTGATCGTTTTCAAATCCGCGGTGGTCAAATCATAACTGAAGATTGCATTTTCTGAGGCCGCAAAAATTTTAGTGTCACTTTGGTCCACATCAGTAATGTTATAATACGAAAAGTAACCTTCCCAAAGCGAAGAAAAATTCTGGGCTTGACCAAAGAAAGGAACTATAAAAAGAAAAAAAAGTGTGATTTTTTTTAACATTGAATACGAACTAATGGCTCAAAGATATTTATAACTAACGAGAAATTGTATGGAATCATATATAGTTCAATAAAAAAGCTCCCACAAA
>JBDSFP010000148.1:0-3641 GCA_039919415.1 Aquaticitalea sp.
GGAAAATGTCCGTTCGTTTCGATGATGGCTTCCTCTTTTTCCAAATCGACTTTTGCATTTATAACACCTTCCACTTTAGACAAGATGTTTTCTACGTGGCTTCGGCAACCGTTGCAAGTCATTCCGTGTATGTGATAGGTGTGTTTCATTGCGCCTTTTTCAGACTTATTTGGCAATTCGATGCTGTAAGTTCCACCATCCTTTTTCAAAGCTTCTTGAAATGTTTCGATAGGAATATGTTTTTCCATTTCAATAGTTGCTTCGGCTTTTTCCAAATTTACCGATGCCTTTGAAACACCTTTAACTTCAGAAAGTGTTTTTTCTACGTGGCTTCTGCATCCGTCGCAGGTCATTCCGTTTATGTGATAGGTGTGTTTCATAATTTTCAATTTTTACATTTTCATTATTTCTTCTCCATTATTTTCCATTCCCATATGCATATTTCCATCTTTATCTGTATGTGATTTCATAAAAATAAATTGAAAAAGGAAAATGAGAATAATTCCAATTGCTGCAACTATAAGCACAAAAGGGTCGTTTATATATTTGAAATAAACGAATGCTGATAAAATAACGACATCCATTAGTATCGCTATTAAAGGAATAATCGGATTAAATTTTACTTCTTTTTTAAGATGTCTAAAAAGTCCCCAATGAATAGCAATATCCATTATCAAATAGAAAATAGCTCCGATTGAAGCTATCCGAGTCAAATCGAACAAAACAGTTAAAAGAATTGCCAGAGAAACGGTAACAATTAGTGCAGGATTTTTAAGATTTTTTATTCTATTGAGGTTAGGTACTTGTTTCATATTGCCTAACATTGCCAGCATTCTTGAGGCAGAATACACGCTGGCAATTACGCCAGAAACCGTTGCTACCATTGCAAGCAAAATAGTTAATGTAGAACCCCATTCGCCGAATATTGGTTTTGCAGCAGCTGCCAACGCATAATCTTTGGCTACTATAATTTCTTCTATACTCAAGCCACCAGAAACAGCTAAAGCCAAAGCAACATAGATAACTGTACAAACGGCAATTGAAATAATAATAGAACGTCCAACATTTTTATGAGGGTTTTTAATGTCGCCTCCTTGATTAGTGATTGTTGTAAAACCTTTAAAAGCAAGAACTGATAACGCCAATGCCGCAATAAACCCGAAACTTTTAGGTAGAGATTGGCTATTGGAAACTATATAATTACCCGTTATGGTAGGTAATCCCGAAATGGCCAAGCCAGCAATAGCCAACAAGGCAATACCTGCAACTTTAATAATAGCGGTATAGGTTGCAGTTGCTTCAATGACTTTATTACCAGAAATATTTACGATATAAGCTGTTGCAATAAGAACAACTCCCAATATTGAAGCATATACCGCATATTCTTGTGGAAATAATCGCAATGTATAAGCACCAAAAGTACCCGCTACTAAACTTTCAGCCACAACCATTGAAACGTACATCAATAATGAATATGAACCAGCGAGCGTACCTGGCTTGTATGCTTTGGTCAAAAATTTAGCAATACCTCCAGAAGAAGGATAAGCGTTTGAAAATTTAACATATGAATACGAACTAAATGCTACTACTACTGCTCCAGCCACAAAGACAATAGGAAATAAATCTCCAACCAATTCGGCTATCTGACCCATTAAAACAAAAATACCAGCACCTATCATCACGCCTGTACCTAATGATACAGAGCCCAATAATGAAAGCTTTTGATTTTTTTTGTTTGAAGGTTTCAATTTATCTTAATTTTTTCCGCATTGCTTCTGAAATGTTTTCGGCATACATACCATAGGCGTCTACCAATAAACCTTTAATTCCCTTTTTGGAAGAGATGGCATATAGAATACTGTTGTCGTCGGTGCTGCTCATACCTTCAAAACGATGAATCTCATCAACCTGAAAATCTTCTGGGTGTAATTTTAGTTTTAAGGAATTGCATTCAATATGTCCCGAACATAAATTAAAGTCATAGGTGTAACCTTGCTTTTGCAATTGCGCCATAACTGTTGAAAGGGTATCTTCTGTTCTCATATCAATCTGCTTTTTATTTATTAAAAAAAATTACAATCAATCCGCCAGCACGCCAGACGTAACAAATTAAGTCAGCATATTAGCTTTTTGGCGCCATTTGCTTCATTTATTTTACATTTTTCCGTTTCAAAAATCCGGTAGTTTAAAGGCTGCTCCTGCCCATTGTTTTAGAAAATTGTACATACAAACGTTTTTATGGTTGTGTTATCTGCGAAATAAGTGTTCCAACAAGTATTATGGCTATAATTCCATAAAGCATATAATTGAGCCATTTTTTAAGGCCTACTTGCTTTTGCTCTTTTTCGTTTCCTGTTTTACAACAATCATTCATATCTTTTACTTTATTGTGCCTGACTTGGGAAGAGATAATTGTTTTCTAACACGTTAAGCACTTCTCCTTTTCATTTTATATTAAGGGATTATTTGAGGAAAATTGCTCATAGAGACTATTATTTCGTATTTCTTGAAGACGAATGTGTTTTGATTATTTTCCATTCGCCATCCACTTTCTTTAAGACAGATGTTGCCACCCCTTTTTTGACAACCGTTCTACTTTCGCCTTTTTCATTAGTGTTAAGCACAATGGTATAGATATAGGATTCGGTAGTAAAAGCATAAGGCAAATCAACCTTGGCATTGATTTCATAATCTGAAAACGTAAAACTTTTAAATTCCCCTAATTCCGGCTTCAAATGATGTTCAATGTAATGTGCATAATTACCTTCTACTCCACCCGATTCAAAGACTTCTGAATCTTCAGTAAAAAGATTTAAGGTGCCTTCTGTTTCTAAATTTTGAATAGCATCTTGGTATGCTTTCATCACAGCTATAACCGCTTCCGTATCGGTCTGTGCTTTAGTGTCCTGTGCATTGGAAATATTCACTATTGCAATTAGGAAAGTTACGAGTGCAATTGTTTTAAGTGTTTTCATAATTTTAATTTTCAAGTGTTAATTTATTTATTTACGTGTATTCTGTTAATGTTCTCAATCCCAAAGATAAGGACCACAAAGTTGAAGAAAACTTACATCATCACTGAAAGCTTGCCCGCAATGGATATGGGAACTATATCACCATAACCTTGCAACACACTTTAATTCTTAAAATTTCTTTTCTATTGTTACGCACAAACCTTATAAATGATAATTGAAATGAGAGGCAAACTTAAATAAACCAACTAAAATATTTACTCCTCAAAGTCAAGTACTCTTCACTAAACTTCTCTTTTTGAAATTTGATTGTGCCTGACTTGGGAAGGAACAAACACAAACCATCAAGATTGTTTTCCTTCCCACGACAGGACTTTAGAGATATTCAGATATCATTATCATCTTACAACCTTCTGTTAACTAATAACCAGAACAGGAAAAAAATTTTATAATGGATTATCTATTGAATAGTCTTTTGAACTTTTCCACATTTCAGCATTTTGCTGCCGTAATATGGATTTTTAACTTCATTACTTGTGCTCAACCAAGTGCTGCCTTTATCGTACATTGGGCAAAACTGTTCGTAAAGTGTACTTTTTGTGCCTGTAATGGCAACCAAATCCGTAATGTCTTTACTTAAGGTTTTAAAATGTTCACGTTGGTGTTCTA
>JBDSFP010000180.1:0-3121 GCA_039919415.1 Aquaticitalea sp.
GGATTTTTGTTTCCAATGCCACCAGTCTATCGGAAACTGCTGGCGTCTTCACTGTTGGGGGCATGTCTCTTTGCAGGTCTTTGAGGAAATTTATGAGCAGCTCGTTTTTACCTCCAAAAAACGAAAAATCGGCCTGTTTCAAGAACTCCGTTTGTGTCATCAATTCCTGATAGCGTTCCCAATTGATAACCGCTTCCTTGGAATCTGGACTTAATACAAAATCGGTAAATTTTAAACTGGCAATGTCTTTTGCTGTGATGCGTTCCGAATCTTTCTCTTGGCCAGAATCTTTGGAAGATGCGTCTTCTGATCTCGAATTGCAGCTTACCATTAAAAACAAACCGACGAATAGCGAAAACAATTTCATGAAAATAAGGATTTGATGTTGCTCAACTGATAGTCCAAAGGTACTTAAACTTGGTAGAACTGAAATTATTGTCACTTATTTATTGCATTTCGTCTGAGTTGTTGTCTTGCATTTTTAAATGTTCAGAAATCCAGTCTCCGAATTGCCGTACATTTTTTATCTTGCCGACGCATTCATCAACTTATGGAATCTTCAAACAGAAAAATCACTTTCAAGGTTATTATCGGCTACATCACCCTGGCATTCCTTGCTGTTATTGCAGGCTGGTTGGTGCTTTCGGAAATAAAGATTTTGACGGCAACACAAAATGACGACCTAAAAGACCGCAATAAAGTGATCCGTATTGGCGGACTCATTGCCGACATTTATGAAAATGAAAGTTTGGCGCGCGCTGCTCTACAACTTAATTCCCAAGAAAAATTTGATGTTTATATTTCCCAAAATGATACGCTTTTAAAAAACATTGACACCTTGAGTGTTATGGTGGACAATGACTATCAACGTCAATTGTTGGATAGTGTGAGCGTCGTTTTCGATAAGAAATATCAAACGATGAACGAATTACGATCCATAAAAGCCAACAATACTTCAGAAAAAGCCATCGAGAAAACAATTGAGAAATTGAATTCCATCGACCCCATTCTAGGTAAACTTTCAATAAAGGATTATGTTGAAAACCCTGAAACGATGACGCCAAAAACGAAGGAAATATTGGAAGAATTCATTAAACTCTCCAATGACCTGAATGCAAAGGATTCATTGAGCATTGGTAACCAAAAAAAAATTGATTCCATCGTTACGTCATCCAGAGCGTTATTGAAAAAAGTGCTGTCAGAGTCGGCATCCCAAAAAGAAACGTTACAGATCAAAGAGCGTGAATTGATAGAAAATGATTTGCTGACCAGTCGACAACTTCGTAATCTGCTCCGAACTTTAGAACTCGAAATGTTGTCATATTCTCATACCATCGATCAAAAACGTAAGGAAACCTTAGATCATAGCATCAACATCATCACCTTTGCAGCCATTGTAAGTTTTCTGTTGGTAATTGTATTTACCATCCTGATCCTGAATGATTTTTGGAAAAGTCAACGCTATCGTACGCAACTCGAAAAATCCAACGAATATACCTCTTCTTTGCTCAAAAGTCGCGAACAGCTCATCCATATGGTCAGCCACGATCTTCGATCGCCATTGAGCACCATTTCGGGATACAGCGAATTGCTTCAAAAATCGCATCATACAAATTCAAAGGATGATTATTATCTGAAACACATTCGAAGTGCTTCTGGATATATGACGCAATTGGTGGAAGAGCTTTTGGAGTTTTCAAAATTGGAAGGCGGCAATATCAAAATTGAAGCCATTCCTTTTAATCTTACTTCCATTGTCGAAGAAGCCAGCGAAAACATTCAAGCCAACCATACCGAAAAACCGATTGAATTGATTGTCAATCAGGATAAAAATATGGATAGGACCATTTTGAGCGATCCGTTCAGAATCAAACAAATCCTTTACAATCTCGTTGGAAACGCTTACAAATTTACCGAGAAAGGCAGTATCACGGTCACTTCCAAATTAGTTAGAGGCCAGGATAAAAACTTTGTAGTCCTTACTATAGAAGACACAGGCATAGGGATTGGCAAGGAGAAACAACAGGAAATTTTCAAGGCTTTTACACAAATCAACAATCCAAAGGACAATCATCAAAACGGTTTCGGACTTGGTTTGGCGATTACAAAAAAATTGGTGGATTTGCTCAATGGCACCTTAAGATTGGAAAGCGAGCCCGGAAAAGGAAGTACGTTTTATGTGTCGATTCCTGTAAAATTATCTGACAAACAAATTCAGACTGAACCCATGCCCCTTGAAATTCCAGAATTCGATTTGAAAGCCATTGTCGTGGATGATGACCCTTCCTTGCGCCAATTGATCACGGATATTTTAAAGCAACACAAGATCGAAGTTTATGGCTATGAAGATGCCAAGGTCGCACTTTCGGAGTTGGACAAGCTCTCATTTGACCTGATCATTACCGACATTCAGTTGCCAAAAATGAATGGCTTCCATTTTATGGAGACCGTAAAAAAAATGTCCACATATCAACAACAACCAATCATTGCGATGACGGGACGAATGGATTTGGATGCTGAACATTTTTTGGAAAGTGGCTTTTCATCGGTTATTTTTAAACCTTTTACAGCGGACACCTTATTGAATCGTTTTATGGAATTGTTTCCGGATGCGATTCAAACTTCAGGAAAAACAGATAAAAAGCTAATCCAAAACTCAAATTTGTTTGATACCGCTTCCATCTCGGGGTTTTTAGACCATGATGAGAATGCCTTGAAATCAATGCTCAAAAGATTTTTGGAAGATACAAAAAAGACGATGGCAATACTCAAAAATGCTGCTGAAACCGACGATGTCCACACCATCAACGACCTAAGCCATCGCATGCTTACCATGTTTAAACAGTTAAGTGTGGACACCGTCGTAACTCAACTTGAAACCTTGGAAAACATCAAAGCAGTGAAGGAAGAGGACATTCAACTATTGGAATCAAAAATGGAAAATTTTTACAAAGCACTGGAAGATTACCTCACTCAAGTTCATATTCCTTGAGTTTGTTATAAAGAGTTTTACGGGAAAAATTCAGCAATATTGCCGCTTTGGTCCTATTGTTATTGGCTTCCGCCAGCACTTTTATGATCAATTCCTTTTCGTTTGATTTGGCAGAAAAATTGGGTGCGT
>JBDSFP010000204.1:0-3176 GCA_039919415.1 Aquaticitalea sp.
CGATTTGGCAAGAATTTCCAAATTGGACTGTAAACGATTGAATTCGGTTTCAATTTCAGGATACTCTGAAATATAATGTTCAACTTCCACAGATTCTGCAATGGAAGTGTCGCCCAAGATATATTTATCTATTAGGCCAGAATTAATGAAGATTTGTAATCTTGTTTCCACTTTTTTGGGGTATTATGGATCGTAAACTTTTTTAAGCTCCCGCAATCCAATTTTTAATCTAGACTTTATAGTACCCAACGGAATATCCAATTCTTCGCTTGCTTCCTGTTGAGTGAGCCCTTCGAAGAAAAGAGCGTTTAGCACAATTTGATACTTAATGTCCAGTCGTTCAACATGATCTCTCAAATCAAGCACATCCTGATTTAAATTCTGTGTTGGTAAGATATATACGTTGGATTTATCTATTTGGACTTCTTTCTCAAATCGATTATTGAAACTTCTTAATTTGTCAATTGCAGTATTGCGCGCTATTCTATAGAGCCACGTGAACAATTTGGCTTTTGATGAATCGTATTTTTTTGAATGTTTCCAAATCTTGATGAAGCTCTCCTGAAGAGCATCTTGGGCAATTTCTTCGTTATTGGTAATTTTTAAAATAACACCATATAGACTGTCCGCATAATTTTCGTACAACAGATTGATGGCGGCTCTGTCTCCAGTTTCAAGTAGTCTTACGATATGTTGTTCTAACGTTGAGCTCAAGGCTTATTTATTGTTGGAAAACGTCCGAATATATTTTCTAAACGTATATAGTTAAACGTGGATAAATTTAACAAATATTAGTAAACAGTATTTTAAAGTAAATATTGTTTTTATTAGTTATGGAATGTATGTTTCTTCTCAAAGAATTTGATTAATAGCTTTTTCAATAAATACATTCTTAATTTTTATATAAGAAAAGAGCTTCAAAGAGATTTGTAGCTCTTTTTTTATACAATGTTCACTTCGGTTTCAATCCTAATATTAAAGATACGATAAATAGTGTTTTGAATGAGCAAGGCCAATTGAAAAATATCGCTCCCTTTGGCGCCTCCATAATTTACCAACACTAGTGCCTGTTGTTTATGCACGCCATAATTTCCTAATGTCTTTCCTTTAAATCCTGCTTTTTCAATAAGCCAACCTGCGGGAACTTTCACTTCAGTTTCAGACACATGATAACTTGGAATTTCTGGGAAAATAAGCTTAAGTGTCCCTAACTGTTTCTTCGAAATAACAGGATTTTTAAAGAAACTACCACTGTTTCCAATTTTTTTTGGATCAGGAAGTTTACTTTTACGTATGGCAATGACCGCTTTAGAAATATCTTGAATGTTAGGTTGCTCAATGTTCATCCGGTGTAATTCCGAATCGATCGCGCCATATTGGGTATGTAGCACATGCACCTTTTTAGTCAATTTGAAAGTGACACTCGTAATGAGGTATTTCCCTTTAGATTCCTGTTTAAAAATGGATTCACGATAACCGAATTTACACTCTTCATATCCAAATGTTTTCATTTTAAGGCTTTCCACATCCATTGCTTCACACGAAACAAAAACATCCTTCAACTCCACACCATAAGCTCCAATATTTTGGATGGGAGCACTGCCAACATTGCCAGGAATAAGTGATAGATTCTCCAAACCACCATAATTTTGGTCTAGGCAGTATAATACAAATTCATGCCAATTTTCACCAGCATTAGCTTGAATGTGGACGAATTCGTCCGATTCTTTGACTATTTCAATCCCCTTGATATGGATGAAAATGACCAAGGCATCAATATCTTTGGTAAACAACATATTACTGCCACCCCCTAGAATGAAATTATTTGGATGGGCCTTTAATTTCAAGACATCCCTAAGTTCATCCACGGAATGAACTGACACAAAATATTTCGCCTTCGCATCGATACCAAATGTATTGTAAGTTTTTAGAGATATATTGTGCTGGATCTGCATTTAGTCTTGATACACTTTTAATGCTTCGTCCAATATATGGACGGCTTTTTTCAAACTGTTTTCATTGAGTACGTATGCAATCCGAATCTGGTTGAGTCCCATTCCATGAGTAGAGTAGAAACCAGCCGCGGGAGCTACCATCACTGTTTCGCCATTGAGGTCAAAATCCTCCAACAGCCATTGTGCAAAATGGTCGGCATTTTTAATGGGCAATTCAGCGATGCAATAAAAAGCACCTTTGGGTTTGGCAACTTTAACGCCTTCTATTTTTTCCAATTCCTCGATTAAGGTATTGCGTCGATGAACGTACTCATCAATAACTTCATCAAAGTAACTTTGTGGCGTTTCCAAGGCCGCTTCACTGGCAATCTGAGCCAAGGTTGGGGGGCTCAAACGTGCTTGGGCGAATTTCAATGCTGTTTTGATGACTTCTTTATTTCTCGAAACCAAATAACCTATTCTGGCCCCACACATGCTATAACGTTTGGAAACAGAGTCGATCATGATTGCATTGTCTTCCAATCCTTCTTCCTGCATGATAGAACAAAATTCATTGCCATCATATACAAATTCACGGTATACTTCATCTGCAATCAGAAACAGATCGTGTTTTTTGACGATGGATGCCAGTTTTTTGATTTCATCCTTTGAATATAGATAGCCAGTTGGATTTCCAGGATTACAAATAAGAATGGCTTTGGTTTTTGGGGAGATCAACTTTTCAAATTCCTCAATGGGAGGCAACGCAAAATTATCTTCAATTTTAGAGATTACAGGAACGACCTTTACATTTGACGCTGTTGAAAATCCATTATAATTGGCATAGAATGGCTCTGGAATAATAATTTCATCTCCACTGTCCATGATACTTCCAAAAGCAAACATCAAGGCCTCACTTCCGCCGGTAGTGACAATGATATCATTATGGGTCACTTCAATATCATTTTTTTTGTAGTAACCGGCTATTTTTCTACGATATTCTTCTGACCCTTCCGAACGTGTATAGGCAAGGATTTCCAATGAGTGGATTTTTACAGCATCCATTGCAATTTCAGGTGTTTTTATGTCTGGCTGTCCAATGTTCAAATGATAGACAGTCTTGCCTTGTTTGTATGCATTTTCAGCATAAGGCACCAACTTTCTTATTGGCGATTCAGGCATCGACTGCCCTTTTATCGAGATTTTTGGCATGGACTTAAATTTTAGAGAGCAAAGTACCGA
>JBDSFP010000214.1:0-3227 GCA_039919415.1 Aquaticitalea sp.
TAACAATCAGTCATTTGGATTTCTTACGGAATTGGAATCCATCATCCAAGACAGAAAAGAAAATGTTGGGAATAAAGATTCCTACGTTGCTTCCCTGTTCCAAAAGGGCATCAACAAAATCGCACAAAAAGTAGGAGAGGAAGCCATTGAAGTCGTTATTGAAGCCAAAGATAATAACGACGATTTGTTCTTGAACGAAAGTGCAGATCTATTGTTCCATTACCTCATTTTGCTTCAGGCGAAAGGTTTTCAATTGAATGATGTTGTGGAAATCCTGAAAAAGCGTCAGTAATTATTTTGTATTTCTAAAGGATTTAATGATCAAAAGTCCACAGACTATTGTAATAGCGAACAGTCCAAAGGCCAAAGCTGTTTTTCCATAAATGAAATTCCCAATTGAAAACAGAGCACAATACACGCCAACGACACCAGCGAAGAACCCCAGAATTTTCATGCCAAAACCTTTGAATTTTGAGTCATTTCCAAAAATCAAACTGTTGAAGGAATTCAGAGTCTGTGCATCTGATGGTTTGGTTATCAATGTTACAAGCACCCAACCAATTGTAGTAATGACAACGCCAATCACCAGTTGCCAATAGCCAGCGATGTCGACCCATGGATTATCCATTTTACCATTCACAAAAAAGAAAGCTGCAATAAGAAACGAAATGAGCATCGCAGCAATTTCGCTATAAGGATTGATTCTGCTCCAAAACCATCTTAAAATAAATAACAATCCAGTACCTGCTCCGATTGAAAGAAGCAAATCAAACCCCTCGCTAGCTTCTTCCAATACCAATGCCAAGAGTGCAGCGAACACCATCATAACAACGGTGGATATTCGCCCTACAGCCACTTGTTCTTTGTCAGAAGCCGACGGTCTGGCAAAACGTACGTAAAAATCGTTGACCACGTAAGAGCTTCCCCAATTGAGATGTGTGGAAATGGTACTCATAAAAGCGGCAATAAGCGATGTGACGACAATTCCCAATAATCCTGCAGGCAAAAATGTGAGCATAGCAGGATAGGAAAGATCATTTTTCACAAACGCTGGGTTCATATTAGGAAATGCTGCCTGTAAACTTTCGATGTTTGGAAAAATAATTATAGAAGCAAGACCAATCACAATCCATGGCCAAGGTCGCAGGGCATAATGTGCAAAATTAAAGAACAAGGTAGCCCAAGTCGCATGTTTTTCATCTTTGGCTGCCAACATTCGTTGAGCAATATAACCACCTCCGCCAGGTTCGGCACCAGGATACCAAACACTCCACCATTGCACTGCCAAAGGAATGATCAATAGAGGAATCAACAATTCAGGTTTTGAGAAGTCGGGTAGCATAGCTGTTTTTGCGGCAACTGCCGGTACGGAAAGCAATTTTTCAATCCCCCCGATTTCTGGCATATTCACAATATAAATAGTTGCCCAAATACTTCCAACCATGGCGATGATGAACTGCACAAAATCCGTGAGCAGTACACCTTTCAAACCTCCAAAAGCAGAATAAAGAACAACAATAGGAGAAGAAATGAGCAGCACTTGCCACGCCGAAAGACCAAACATCACATGTCCTATTTTAATGGCTGCCAAACAGACATTTGCCATAATAACGATATTGAAGAACACACCGAGATAAATAGCTCGAAAGCCTCTCAGGAACGCTGCACTTTTTCCGCTGTAGCGCAATTCATAAAATTCCAAATCGGTCGTGATGCCACTTTTTCGCCACAAACGTGCATAAAAAAAGACGGTCAACATTCCCGTCAATAGAAAACTCCACCAGATCCAGTTGCCGGAAACACCATCTTCTCGTATAACGCCAGCCACAAAGTTGGGCGTATCTGCCGCAAATGTCGTTGCCACCATGCTGACACCAAGCAACCACCAAGGCATGTTACGATCAGAAAGAAAAAATGATTTGGTGTCCTTGCCTGCTTGCTTGGACACATAAATTCCGATGGCTGCAAACAAAAGAAGAAAAAATACAATGATAATCCAGTCAAGGGTTGAGATGGTCATGGTTGGAATGTAAAGTTGTTGTGACAAATCTACTATTATTTACCAAATAAAAAAGACATCAGAATTCTCTAATGTCTTTTTACAAATTTAACTTTCAGAGGTACTCGAAAGACTTTGGATATATTCAAACCAAAATTTAGGTTTAAAGCACAAAAAATTAGGAATATTCAGAAAATTTTTCAAAATATTTCATGGGAAATCAACCAAAATGAACTTGATTAATCTTCAACCACGTGCAAAACAGGCGTTTTATTGACCCATTTTCCGTTTTTCGATTCACCCAAGATAATGACATCCTTGGTCTGTTCGTAATCTTTTATTGTTCGGAGCATTTGCTCCTTCGTGGTTCTATGAAGCTTGATTCCTGAATTTGCACCTTTGTTACGTATTTCTAAATAAAATCCATCTCTAAATTTTATTGGTTTTGTTGGTGGTCTTCCCATAAAATTTTCATTCTTATATTAACTCGCATATTAGCTAAAATTTATACAATAAACAAGCCAAAAAGTCATAATTAATCGTTAATGTTTATAAATCTATAATTTTAGTTTTCAAGTCCATTATTGAAAGGAAGTGTTTATTAACTTTAAAAGTTTTCATATATTTAGATTTTCATTTTTGGCTCGAAAATATGTATGAAACACAATAAGAAAAAAAAATCCTATAAAACCAAAAATCTTGCGCCAGGCACGATGGCTTATCGAGGCAAAAAAGCTTCGCTTGACACAAATATCGATATTATAAATTATAACCAAACCATTCATAATGTCATTCATTCAAAAATAGTCGAGGATGCATTTAACTTTAAAGAAGAAGATACAGTTACGTGGATCAATATAAACGGTCTCAATAATTTAGATAACATCCAAAAGCTTGGTGACCATTATCATATTCATCCTTTGACCTTAGAAGATGTCGTTAATACACAACATCGACCAAAAATTGATGAATTTGACAATTATCTTTTTATTGTATTCAAAATGTTGTATTATAATAATGATAGTGAATTACATTATGAGCACATGAGCATGGTAGTGGGAGAGGGCTTTTTGCTGACTTTTCAGGAATCAGATGGTGATGTGTTTGACGATTTGCGTGAACGCATCTCTCATGGAAAGGGACGTGTGCGTACTTGGGGTTCGGATTATTTAATGTATGCCCTATTGGACGCCGTCGTGGATAATTATTTAACAGTCATAGAAGCTTT
>JBDSFP010000264.1:0-8577 GCA_039919415.1 Aquaticitalea sp.
CTCCAAAGTAGTCAGTTTGGGCAATTTTTCTTGTATATAGAGGCACAAAAGTTTTGTAAAATTTACCCCTTCCTTATAATTATAGTTCGCGCCCAAGGGAATGTAAATGTGCAAACCTGAAGACCCTGAAGTTTTGCAGAAGGAAGGTATTTCCGCTCTATCCAGAATGGATTTTGTAACCCTGGCCGTTTCCAGCACTTGTTGAAAAGTGTTTTTTGGTGAGGGGTCTAAATCGATAATCGTATAATCTGGAAAGTCCAATGTATCGATTGTGGAATGCCAAGGATTGATCTCGATGCAACCCAAATTCGCCATGTACAATAAAGTGGCTTCATTTTGGCATAAAAGATAGTCAATGTTTTTGTCTGTCGATTTTGACTTTAATTTTATAGTGTTGACCCAATCAGGAAGATGTTCATGGTCTTTTTGATAAAAACTGGGTTGGTCAATTCCATTTGGATGCCGATTCAGGTTTTGAGGTCGATTTATAAGATATGGCAACATCATATCAGCTATCTGGATATAATAATCGATCAAATCATATTTCCGCAGGCCACTTTCGGGCCAATATATTTTTTCTAGATTTGAAATCGATACATTGATACCATTTATATTGAGTCCATTATCATCAGTAACATATCCATTCGATTGAAACTTAATGTTTGTGGCATTTTTTGAAACTTTCTTTTGTGGTATTTCATCTGGAATTTCCTTGTCTTCCCGCAAACCTTTAAAAACAGGATGTCGCATGTGATGCTCTTTCGTCCATTCTGCAAATTCCACTTCGCATAATACAACTGGTTTCATCCATACAGGTTTCCGTCCTTTGAGATTTGGGACCATCTCAAAAGGGGTATCGTCGATGACCAATGGCTCAAATTGTTTTAGAAGTGATTTCAGTTTTTTATGGGAGAAACCACTGCCACAATTGCCCACATATACCAAGTGCTCATCATCCATCATCCCTAAGATCAGAGAACCAAAAGCTCGGTTGTTTTTATCAGAAATAGTATAGCCACAAATAAGCGCCTCATTAGTATTGGTACTTTTAAGCTTCAACCAATCCTCACTCCGATATCCAAGTTGGTAGATGGAATCTGCTTTTTTTGCAATGATCCCTTCCATCCCTATTTGTATGGCTTGTTCAAAAAGTGTTTTTCCCATGCCTTCAATATGATCACAATACAAACAAATATCATTGTCGATTAGCAAATCTTTGAGCAATGATTTGCGGTCCGTAAGTGGGAGTTCAATAATATTATGACCGTTTAAATACAACAAATCAAATACCATATATTGGAGAATTCCCTTTGTTTGGATTTCTGGATACTTCTGTAAATCCTGAAATTGAGGAATCCCTTTCGAATTTACAATGACAACTTCCCCGTCCAAAACAACATCATGTTTTAAATGCTTCAAAGACTCTACAATCTTCTGAAACTTTTCATTGAAGTTGATTCCATTCCGCGACAGTAGAGAGACCTCGCCTAACTGAACATGTGCAATGCAGCGATAACCGTCATATTTCAGTTCGAAAATATAGTTTGGATTATTAAAGACCTCCGCAGCTGGAGAAGCCAACATCGGTTTTATGGAACTGTTGAGTAGTGAAGGAATTTTGCCAAGGTCAAGTTTGGTTTTTTTTTCTTGGATATCTTCTGCAAAGGTTTCTGCATCATAAAGTTCTTCTACGGCATACGTGTCCTGTTTCTTGATGAGCAGCCATTGATTTTGTTTTCCTTGATAAGAAGTTTTTACCAACGCAAATAAGCCTTTCAATTTTTTTCCCGAAAAACTGATGCTGAGCTTTCCTTCTTTGTAATCTTTAAATACATCGGTTTTGGAAAGGTAAGTTCCGTTATCCCAGATATTCATTGTGCCAGCGCCATAGTTTCCTTTGGGAATTTTTCCTTCGAAGGATAGATATTTTATGGGATGGTCTTCCGTTTCCACCGCCAAACGCTTATCCTCGGGATTCATTGAAGGACCTTTTGGGACTGCCCAACTTTTAAGAACGCCATCCATCTCCAAACGAAGATCGTAGTGCAAATGACTGGCTCGATGACGTTGTACCACAAATCGATTCAAATGTGCTACATCTTCAACACCAGACGGTTCTGGCGTATTCTTGAAATCTCTTTTCTTATTATATTCTTTAAGTCCCACCTTAAGAAGCTTTGGAGCCTTTGCGCTCTAGGCTGGCTTTAAGTTGTGCCATCAAATCTTTTGCTGCTGTGGGCTCTTCTTCCACTTTTTTTACCTTCGCAGTCTTGCCTTTGGATTTTTGTTTTATGATTTTAATAAGTTGATCATTATAAACATCCTTATATTTCGTGAAATCAAAAGGTTCTGTATATTGCTTGATAAGGGCTTCTGCCATGTCCACCTCCTTTTTGAGCACTTTGATTTTAGGGATTTTTAAGTCGGTTGGTTCTCTGACTTCGTGCGAAAACCGAATGACATGCAGCACAAGAACATCTTTATACACGCCGACCAAACTTAGATTCTCCTTTTGACGCATGACAAAGGTAGCAACACCTAATTTTCCGGTTTTTTTAAGTGCGTCACGCAAAAGATTATAAGATTTCCCACTCTCTTTTTGAGGTTCGATAAAATAGGGTTTTTTAAACAGTACATCAGCCACTTCCGGTTCGTTAACAAACGATTCGATGTCTATGGTCTTGCTTTTTTTGATGTTGGCATTTTCAAAATCCTCATCATTCAAGATAACATACTTTTCCCCGATTTTATAGCCTTTCACAATATCCTTCCATTTCACCTCCTTTCCTGTATTTTCATTGACTCTTTTGTATTTAATGTGGGCGTTGTCGTGCACATCGAGCATCTCCAAATCAAGACCTCGATCTTCGGAAGCAGAATACAATTTAACGGGTATGGACACCAAACCAAAACCGATACTACCATTCCAAACTGACCTCATAGCGTTAAAATTTAAAATTGCATTTAAAGGTATCCCACAAATAAATTTCCTATGATCGTTTTTGCAAGAATAAATAACCTATTTGCCCTCATTGAGATTTGGTGTTCTTTTGAATCGGTTAAAATGTCATTCATTCGCAATCATTTCCATGTTCAACTTCCCATAACTTTAATCTCAATTTTTAACCTAAAACCAGAAAATTATGACACTCCATACGAACAATGGTCCAGAAAAAGATTCCAAGGACAAGCCCGTCACCCAACCGATACCTCGTACCAATGCGGATAAGGAAAAAGCAGACCCCAGAAAAAACGATAAAAAATCAAAAGGGGAAAATTTAAAAGTGGTAGAAGGTAAATCAACGAATGCAAATTGATGATTTTTTTAGAGGTTTTTTTTAATTTAATCAATCATTGCCAATCGTGACAATAGGTAACTTACCAAGGATTCTGCACCTTGATTGAGATTGACATTATTGGCTTCGATACCATCATAACAGCCTTTTGTACACGGATTATACACCGTTTGATTGAGATGGTTATTCCCAAGAAACCAACTAAAAGCGATGTTCATGTAAGCATCAAATCCCCTTTCAGGATAATTTTCATGAAATCGTTGCAGAGCCAAAATGATATACGCAACATCAATGGCCTGCTGCCCTCCTTTTGGATGTATCTCAAACTGATCTCCTCTTTTATACCAGGTTTGATTGGAAATGACCTGAATATTTGATCCTTTAAATGAAAGACCCAATAAAAACATAAATGATCGGAGCGCTATTTCCTCAAATATAGGATTTTTGGTCACATTAAAAGCGATAAGCATGGCTTCAGGAATCACACCGTTTGCATAGGTTAAACCGTCCTCAAACCATCTCCAATCTTCTTGCGATTCATGTTCGTATTGCCTGGCAAGTTTGGATGCCAACTCATCAATCAAATTGTCAATATCCGATCGGCTTAGAGTTTTATTTGCATTATAGAGACCTTTGATTATAAAACTTGTAGCCCTGGGAGAATGAATGTTGATGGCATTTGGCAGGAAATTGTTAAAGCATGCCTCGGCATTTTCAATGAGATAAGAATATTGCTTAGGAAAATCGTTCTTCCTAGAAATGACTTCTCCCAATGCCCACAAGGCGCGACCATTTGAATCATCGAGATTTACGGTATTATTCTGTTCCGTAAAAACCAAGTTTTGATCCACATAATTAAAAAAACTGCCATTATATCGCTGGCAATTGACAATGAAACTTAAATAGATTGTATACAAATTCATCAAGTTAGAATCCTCAAAATCCGTACAAACTTGGCACATCACCAATAGTGCCCTAGCATTGTCGTCAAGGGTATAACCACTTTCAATTTCAGGTTGATTTAATTTTGAAAATTGTAGAATGCCAACCGATGTGGTCATTCGATATAAATGTTCCAAGCTTAGCTTCGGTTTGTTAAACTGTAGTTTTAATTGTGGCTTTAATCTGTTAAAAAGAGTGGCGTGCAGCAATGCGGTATTTTCCCATGAATTGGCCGCACTGGCGTGCAGGCTGTTCAATCCCAAATTAGTACGCCAATTATCATCATCCAACAATTTACTTATGTGGTTAGCCAACATTGTTGAATTTCCGAAGTCAAATAACAAACCTTTATCTTCTTTAAGCAATTCCAAAGCATGCGGCATGGGAGTGGATATGATTGGACATCCACAACTCATCGCATAGGCAAATGTGCCACTTACCGCCTGATTCGGATCTTTGGAAGTAAACAAATAGATATCTGATAATTGCAAATATTCCAAAAGATTATCCAGTTGCACAAACTCATTGATAAATTTTACGTGTTGGGTCAAATTTAAGGTTTCAATTTTTTCCTTTAAAAATTCCCTATAAATTTCTCCCTCCTTTTTCACAATTCCCGGATGGGTTTTTCCGATGATCAGAAATATCAGATTTGGGTACTCTTTAATAAGCAAGGGCAGAGCATTCAAGGTGGTTTCTATACTTTTCCCTGGACCCAGAAGCCCGAAAGTAGAAAGTACCGTTTTGCCCTCAAATCCATAACGTCGTTTTAATTCCTCTTTATTTTTAAATGGAATCAAATGTGTGCCATGAGAAATGATGCTAACCATATCCTCAAGACATTGATACTCATTTACTAAAATTTGTTTAGAAGAATTGGTCATCACTATGATATGGTCAACGTGACAAATCAAGGATTGTACATAATTTTTAAAAGTCGTATCCGGTCGTGGTAAAACTGTGTGAAAACTTATGACGACTGGCTTCTGAACAGTTTGGATGAATTTAAGAAACTCTGCTGGATTTTGATGGAAGAGACCAAATTCGTGCTGAACAAAAACCAATTGGATGGAAGAATCCATGTTGATTTTTTCTGTGATTTTCTTAAAAGATTTCGGCGAATCTGTCTTTAAAACATAAGAGATGTTTTCATCATATTTTGGATTTTCGTTGGAAGTGTTGAGGGCATAAATCTTTATGGAAAAAGAGGATGAAAACAATGCATCTATATGATTGAGTAAATCTTTCGAATAAGTGGCAATACCACATTCGCGAGGTGGATATGTAGTTAACAACACAATCGAAGGTTTTGAGGTGGACCGTGCCAATCCTTTTGCTTTCACTCTATTATTATCAACAGGATCAAAGCGTAAAATCGCTTTTTTTCGAACCTTGTTTGAGGGCATGATTTGGGTGTGCATAGCAATAGAGATATTTTATTAAAAATTAAATTTATTCGAATAACATTCCAAATAATTGCCTATTCGATTTAAAAATTATCTCAAAACCTTTAGAGATAATTTCTATGTCAAAACAGTATTTTCTTTTCAAAGGAAAGCTTCTGTTTATTTAATGTTTTGTTAAAATTGTTTTGAAAGAGGTGTGTCAATTTCGATTTATAATTGAAGAATTTTGAAACAAAATAATTTATCCTTTTGTCCAAACTCTTTACTGTAAAAATGAATGACCAATTCTGATGAAAGCCAATTCGCGAAAGATCATAAGTATTCAAGCAAAATCCTTTCCAACATAAAAACAATTATAACCTTATAAAGAAACCGGAATGCGCTTAAAAATAAAATTTTCAAAGAAATAAAAAAAGGTCCGGACAAGGCGACTTGGATGCAGGAAAAGAATTCTTCTAAGAACAAATCACTTAGTATTTTAAATGAAAGGTGTATGGTAGATTTATTTAGGGTTATTTGTCAAGAAAAATGGAACGATAAGAATAACTTCGATTAATCTTTAAAATCAGAATATTATGAAAAAAATCAACAAAATTTTAACTGGCGCAGTTGTGATACTTATGATGAACTGTGGCAACGCAAAAAACGGCGCGACATCCAATAGTGGCAACACAATGTCTGATGATATTTCAACTGAAATTTCCACCAGGGCTAAAGGTGCCACTTCCAACAGGAATTACAACTATAAACCCACAACAAGAGAAGTGGGTGAAAAAAGTAATGGCAACAGAAATTTGTCCATTAACAACACCTCAATGGAAAATCAAGATACAACGCTCAATCAGGCAGACTATGATCCGCAAAGAACCAAACTGATGTATACGACTGCAGACATGAACAGTGAACAGATTCAAAGGTATGAAACTGCCTCTACGACATGGATGGCTGGATGGAATAAAAACAATATATACGGAGCACTATCCAATCAAGAAGTTTTACAGCAACAATCCACAACTTTAAGATTGATTTTGGATGATTTACAATACCAACGTTATGAGCAATGGATGCAGCAGAATCCATATCGTAATTAACTGATTGTCAATTTAACAAAAAGCTATGCCGATTTTTATTGGGCTTTTTTTTATACTTATATTCCTATAAAACGTGAGATAAAAAAATATTTTTAAAATGATTGAATATCAATTTCGTTACAGATACACACTATATCGTTAAAACTTTGAGTTAATTGGAGGTAGATTTGTTTCAAAAATAAACTATGCGCACCATTCAGGTAGCTTCCTTACCGTTAGATGAAGTTATAAATGATATTGCCAATGCCTTTGAGATAACCACTGAAGAGAATTATGGCGAACATAAATTGACACTTCCATCAAATATAGGAGAGGGAACCATCCGTGGAATTACTTTTGATGGTGGACTTGGAATTGTTCAGTATGAATGTACTTTCGTAGAAGATACCGAAATACAGTTTATAGTAACGGAGGTCCATCCTTTAAAATTTCTGTATGTGATTTCAGGATCATTGTACCATCGATTTGCAAATGAAGAGGAGACTCACATTCTCCATAAATTTCAAAACGCAATTGTAGCAAGTAGTGACGGTAATGGCCATATCCTAAATTTTAAAAAAAATCTAAAAACCTGCATTTATAGTTTAGAAATCGATCGAGATCTGTTTCAGCATAAAAGAAGTTTTTACAGAGATGGAATGAATGCTAAAATGAAACACTTATTTCAAGATATTCACGCATTGGAAGCATTTTATTATGAAGGAGAATACAGTCTGAAAATGGCAGATACTTTTAAAAAAATTCAAGATTTTGAAGACAGTGATTTTTTGCATTCTATATTCATGGAAAGTATTGCCTATCAGACCATGGTGCTTCAGATAACACAGTATTTAGATGATCAACGAATAGAAAAAAACCGTACCATATTAAGACGTAAAGAAATTGATGGCATTTTAAAGGCTGTGGAATATATAGACACTCACATTTCGACTTACAAATCCATCCCGGAACTCACATCGCTTACCGGCCTGAACAGTGCCAAGTTACAGGAAGGGTTCAAACATCTCTATAACAAAACTGTCAATCAGTATGTGTTTGATGCCAGACTTAATTTGGCGAAGGATCTGTTGTTAAGTTCGGACGACTCTGTTTCTGAAATTGTCTATAAAATGGGCCTTTCCAGCAAAAGTTATTTTTCAAGTGTTTTTAAGGAAGAATTTGGAGCAACCCCTTCGACTTTTAGAAAAAACAATAAATAGGATGCATAAAATATATCATGATCCGTTGTTCCCGAAATTGTAAAACAGATGGATAAGGTATTCAATATTCAATGAAAGGCTCCAAAATTAATCGGAGTTTTTAATTGACTTATGTCAATCTTCTCAAGGCCTTTCTCAATTGATATTTGTCCATAATACTTCTTTCTTCTATCCCAAACTTTTTAGCTTTTTCCATCAGTTCCTTTTTTGAGCAATCTTTATACTCGGAGGTCTTACCTCCTTTTTTAATGGCATTATTTGTATTTGAAATACTCGCCAATTTTCCTTGGCTCATGAGATGGGCTCGCAAATCCTCGGTTTTCTCGTCATTCTTAATGTGGGTTTCGTCATCTATTGTCATGATATGATGCATAATTATTAAATGCTTTAATAACCCAAAATTATAACGAAGTATCCTAAGAAAAGACCCCGAAGAACTAAAAAATTAGCACATTGGATGTTACTTAACAATTCTTCGCAAAAAAAATTTTGCCGATAAATTTTATTTTATAGGGAACACATATCGTACAAAGTATTTCCATAAGATTTATTAATAAACAGAAATTGAATTGTAATTAACATTTATTGAGTTATATATTTAATGTATTGAACACTTTTAGGTTTCCGTTTATATTTAGCTTTA
>JBDSFP010000282.1:0-3324 GCA_039919415.1 Aquaticitalea sp.
GTTGTGCACGATTTTTATTCCCAGTCTTTACATTCACCCATTAAGCCACTTGTATTTTATAGTCAATTCCCTTTTGAAAGTACATTGCATATTGCTTTGAAGCCTGAAACATCCTCCGGTGAATGGCAAGCAACGCTTGCAGAGATCGGTAAGACCTATAAATCATTTTATCCTGATGAAGATTTTGATTATACTTTTTTTGATGAAAGTATTGCAAAGTTTTATGAAAGCGAACAGCATACATCGAGCCTTTTAAAATGGGCTGCAGGTCTAGCCATTTTCATCAGTTGTTTGGGTTTGTTGGGCCTTGTAATTTATACAACCAATCAACGCAGGAAGGAAATTGGCGTAAGAAAAGTATTGGGTGCTAGCGTCGTGCAAATTGTAAGTTTGATATCACAGGATTTTATGAAACTTGTTTTGCTGGCCTTTATAGTTGCTGCACCAATAGCATGGGTAGGTATGGATAAATGGTTGCAAAGTTTTGCATATCGCACCAATATTCCATGGTGGATCTTTTTGGCAAGCGGTGTATTTATGATAGCCATTGCACTGCTTACATTAAGTATTCAAACTATTAAAGCTGCAGGTGCAAACCCTGTAAAAAGTTTACGAACCGAATAATCATCATCAAAAAAAACAATCATGATAAGAAACTATATAAAAATCGCTTTCAGAAATCTTTGGAAAGACAGAACCTTCACATCATTGAACATCATCGGTCTTACCGCTGCATTTGGAGTGTCTATCTTGTTGGGGATGTTTGGTGTATTTCAGTTGTCTTTTGACCGTTTTCACGAACATAAAGACCAACTGTACCAGGTCTATTCCGAAAATCGAGGTGTCGATGGTATTGAGGCAAATATCTCAAAAGCAGAACCTTTTGCGGCAGCACTTCAGCAGGAAGTGCCTGGCGTTGAAAAGATAACGCGCTATAACGGAAATGGCGTCCTGTTGACATTTGGTGATAAACAATTCCAAATGAGTGGCGCTTATGTCGATCCCGATTTCTTTGAGATGTTCAGTTTTCCTATCATTCAAGGTGATGCTAAAAATCCCATAACTTCAAAATCTTCAATTGCTCTAACGGAAAAAACCGCAAAAACTATATTCGGTACGAAAAATGCCATTGGCAAAACGGTCACAATTTTGAGAGATGGCGAGGAAATTCCGTTTACCATAACAGCACTTGTGGAAGATTTTCCAGAAACAAGCTCTTTGGGATTTGATATGGTACTTAATTTTAAAAGTCAACCAAGCCATGCTTATGCAGAAACTATTGACCGTTGGGATAGGGAAAACCATGAGGTTTATATTCAGTTGGCAGAGGGGATTACACCTGTCCAATTTGAAAAAAGCACCACAAATTT
Organism: Aquaticitalea sp.; assembly: GCA_039919415.1. Classification (GTDB taxonomy): domain Bacteria; phylum Bacteroidota; class Bacteroidia; order Flavobacteriales; family Flavobacteriaceae; genus JBPOFM01. Next base: position 1,371 of record JBDSFP010000282.1, read on the forward strand.
TACAGACCTCCACTATAAGGATGAAATCGAAAGTGCAAAACGTGATGGTGCCCAACCGGATGCCAACGGTCACTATCGCCAACAAAAATTAGTATCCTTATTGGATGTCCACTTTGCCAATTTCAATCAAGGTTCAGTCACTATAAATCGCACAATGCCATTTTTGGTTTTGGGAATCGCCTTACTGATTTTATTTATTGCCTGTGTCAATTTCATCAATATGAGCATTGCAAAAAGTACGCAGCGATTACGGGAAATTGGCATGCGTAAAACACTTGGCGCAGGAAACGGACAGTTGTTCTTTCAGTATTGGGGCGAAAGTGTTTTAGTGTTTTTGGCTTCCGCTGGACTTGGGATTTTGACAGCGTTCTTGGTTTTAAAACCTTTTCAGACCTTATTTAGGACAAAAGCATCTTTTGCAACATTGTCAAGTCCTTTAATTTTGATTGGACTGGTTGTTGGCGTTTTTATCATCACGCTTATTTCAGGAGGTTATCCAGCTTTTTTATTGAGCCGATTGGGAACCTTGCAAAGTCTAAAGGGCAAACTGGAATCCAGCGGAAAACATCGTTTGCGCAATAGTTTGATGGTATTGCAATTTGGAATCGCCATCCTATTGATCAGTGGCACTCTCGTGCTCTGGAAACAAGTGGAATTTATGAGTACAAAAGATTTAGGTTTTAACAAAGATCAGGTCATCGCCTTTCCTCTCAATGGAAAGCGTAATGACCAACAGGCACTGCAACTGTTGCGCGATGCACTTAAAGATAAGCCGAATATTATAAATATAACGGCGTCCAATAATATTCTGGGTCTTGGTAAAGATGGCTCACGTAATACAAGCGTTACAGGCTTTGATTATAAAGGCCGTGAAATAAAAACCCACATGCTTGTCGTAGATGCAGATTATGTGGAAACTTTAGATTTAGAATTGATTGAAGGGCGTTCTTTCCGTAAAAATATCTCAAGCGATAGTTTATCGGTTATCATCAATGAATCCATGGCGAAACAGATGAACGAGGCTGAAATATTAAGCTCCAAAATTTTCTTGGTAGATTCAGTTTCTTTATCCGTTGTAGGAGTTATCAAAGACTTTAATTTTCAGGATATGGATCAAAATATCGCGCCGTTGACACTTTTTGCCCTTCCAAATTGGAATTTGCGCAATATATATGTAAAGGTTGCACCACAAAATCTGGAACAATCCTACAACGATGTCAAAGCTGCTTGGGCATCCATTGAACCCAATGCAGAATTCCAAGGCTCTTTTTTAAATGAAAACATCGACCGGACACTCCGTAATGAACGAACAATGACCACCATGATAGGCAGCGGAAGTATTCTTGCGATTATCTTGAGCTGCATAGGCTTGTTTGCCATGTCATTGCTCGTCGTGGAGCAGCGAAGAAAGGAAATTGGCATTCGCAAAGTGGTAGGTGCCAGTGTATCTTCCATAACAATTTTATTGACCAAGGATTTTTTAAAATTGGTCGGTACTGCTTTTCTGATTGCGACACCTATCGCATGGTGGGCAACAGGCCAATGGTTACAGAATTATGCCTATCGGATTGACTTAAACATCTGGATATTTATCGCTTCGGGCGGAATTGCATTGGTCATAGCATTAGCAACCATTGGTGAAAGAACGATTAGGGCAGCCGTTGCAAATCCAGTAAAAAGTTTGAGAACCGAATAGTTTTCATCAATCAAAAATCGAACAATCATGATCAGAAATTATTTTAAAATAGCATTCAGAAATCTTTGGAAAGACAGAACCTTCACATCGTTGAACATCATTGGTCTTACGGTCGCATTTGGAGTGGCAATCTTACTTGGAATGTTTGGTGTATTTCAGTTGTCGTTTGACCGTTTTCACGAACATAAAGATCAATTGTATCTAGTCTATTCTGAAAATCGCAGCGTTGATGAGATCGAAGCGAATACTGCCAAATCC
>JBDSFP010000313.1:0-2840 GCA_039919415.1 Aquaticitalea sp.
AAGAAATATATTCTTAAACAGATCGTACATAAATACATTCCAAGGGAAATAATGGAGCGGCCGAAAATGGGGTTTGGAATTCCTATTGAAACCTGGCTTTCTAATGAATTAAAAAGCTTAATTGACGAATATTTAAGTGAAAAAAACCTAATGCTTCATGGCCTCTTTAACATCCAGGCTGTACAAAAAACGGTGAATGATTTTTTTAACGGAAGAAAAGAGAAACATTTAAAAGTTTGGTACCTGCTCATGTTCCAGATGTGGTACAAGCAATGGATGTAAAGCCTTTTTAAATTTTATGAAAAACTCGATATTGGTAACAGGCGCTGCCGGATTTATTGGTAGTCATTTATGTGAAGCATTATTAAAAATAGGTTATACGGTTATAGGCATTGACAATTTTGATTCTTTTTACGATAGAAAAATAAAGGAACAAAATCTAAATTGTTCCTTACAACATCCTGATTTCACTTTTATAGAAGGAGATGCCGGTGATAAAAATTTACTCATTTCTATTTCAGCAAAGATTGATATTGTTGTTCATCTGGCTGCAAAAGCGGGTGTACTCCCTTCTTTAAATAATCCGCAGGCTTATATAAAAACCAACATTGCGTTAACCAACAATTTATTGGAATGGATGAAAGAAAAGGACCTGAAAAAATTGGTCTTTGCTTCTTCCTCATCGGTTTATGGCAACAATTCAAAAATTCCCTTTGAAGAAGCTGATGGAGTGAACGAACCTATCTCGCCCTATGCGTTTAGCAAACGCTCCTGCGAGTTGATGAATTATACCTATCATTCCCTTTACGGTTTCGATATTATTAATCTTCGCTTTTTTACAGTTTATGGCGAACGGCAAAGGCCTGACCTCGCTATCCATAAATTTGTCCATAACATTTTAGAAGGCAAGCCTATCAAAATTTATGGTGATGGCAAAACGGCAAGAGATTACACATATTATGCAGATACTGTGGATGGTGTGCTTTCAGCAATCAACTATATTGAAACGAATTCAGGAGTATGGGACACGTTTAATCTGGGTAATCATAATCCTGTTTATTTAATTGACCTTATTAATACCATTTCAAGCGTATGTAAAGTTGACCCCATACTAGTTTTTGAAGACATGAAGCCCGGGGATGTAAATATTACCTATGCAAGCATTGAAAAAGCTGCCAAAGTTTTAGGATATAATCCACGAGTTGAAATAAAGACAGGAATAGAAAATTTTGTGAAGTGGTATAAAGAACAACTTGTAATTGTTAATTGAAATGAGAACCATTCTTTATATAACCTATGATGGTTTAACCGATGCCTTGGGTCAATCTCAAATATTGGCCTATTTAAAAAGGTTGAACAATCTTGAAAATGAGATTGTCATTCTATCCTTCGAAAAAGAAGAACATTTCAAAAAAGGTGCGGATCAAATTAGAAAAATAATTGAACAGCACAAGCTGGTTTGGATACCTGTTACCTATACTCGAAAACCACCTATTCTTTCTACTCTTCGCGATATTACCAAAGGCTTTAGAACCTGCAAACAACTACATGAGAAATATAATTTCCAGATCGTTCACTGCAGGGGATATATTGCTGCCGTACTAGGGCGGAGGCTGAAAAAAAGGTACGGATTGAAGTTTATTTTTGACATGCGCGGTTGGTGGGCTGATGAAAAGCTGGAATCTGGTTATTGGGATAAAAGAATATACCAGCCTGTGTATCGGTACATTAAAAAGCTGGAGCGTCAATTTTTTATTGATTGTGATTATGCTGTAAGTCTTACCTATAAAGGCAAGGAGGCTATTGTCAACCAAAACTTAGCAACAGTCAATAAAATTGGCGTTATACCTACCTGTGTTGATTTTGAGATTTTCAAATCACGGGATAACTTATTTAGGGAAGAAATGAGACGGAAACTTGGTATTGTGGCAGATGAAAAAGTTTTTGTTTACAGTGGTTCGCTTGGCGGTAATTATGATCCTTATACATTGATTAAAGTATTCCAAAGTTTCAAGCAGGTCTATCCCAAAAGCTATCTTCTTATTTTGTCAAAAGATTCTTTTAACGAAAATCTGAAGCAACAATTTTTATTGCAGGGAATAGGCAGGCTGGCAATTTATAACTCACCCTTTACAGAAGTAACCAATTATTTACTGGCCGGGGATGTTGGATTTATTTATTACAAAATGTCTTTTTCAACTATAGGCCGGAGCCCCACAAAGTTGGGAGAATATTGGGCGTCAGGCTTGCCCGTTATTGCTTTTAAAGGCATTGGAGATCTCGACTATATATTTGACCGGTATCCTGAAAGTGGAGTACTGTTGCCGGAAAACATTGATACCTGGACTACTGAAATGCAAGCATTGAAATTTATAGATCCTTCCCTTTTACGGCAATATGCCAGCGATTATTTTCATATAAATAAAGGTGTACAATTTTATCAGGGTATTTATGAACGCCTAATTCCTACTATTAAAGAAGTATATGAGTCAGTTAACAATTCAGCCAAAAGTTCCTTTTAATAAATCATACAAAACAATTGAAACCAGTAACAGAACCATTTATGATTTTCATATAGGCGATAATAATATTGATCATAAAACAGTTGATTCCTTTGGCGACGAGTGGCAGGCTTTTCATGGATTTGATGAAAAGGAATTGATGAAACTTGGAGATGAATATTTTGATATAGTTACGGCCGAAATGGTCAATGAAAAAACAACATTATTGGAAGTAGGTTGTGGTAGTGGACGTTTTTTAAAATATTTAAGTACAAAGGCAGGTTTTCTAATTGGTGTTGACCCAAGCCACGCCATATTTGCGGCAGATGATTTATTAGG
>JBDSFP010000329.1:0-3507 GCA_039919415.1 Aquaticitalea sp.
CATCACCAAGGTCAATGACCTCTTTAAATACTTTTGGAATCATAAATTTTTTAATTCTAATTAAACAATGGTCGTTGTGTTGCTGTGGTGTAGTTGTTGTGTGCGACCAATGAAAAACCTTTAGTCCTGAACTTGATTCGGGATCTCGCTTCTTTTATTTTGTCATTGCAAATCACTTTTTTGCGTGATGTGGTAATCTAATTGTTAAAAAGACTGCCTGATGATACTTTCTTCGTAATGACGTGTAACTAAATATAAAACAAAAAACCACGCTTGTAGGCGTGGTCTTGTGCTTGATTATTTTCTTAATCCTAATTCTTTAACGATGGCACGATATCTCAAGACATCTTTTTTGGTCAGGTAATCGAGCAATGATCGACGTTTACCCACTAATTTTACCAAGGAACGCTCTGTGTTGAAATCTTTACGATTGTTTTTTAAGTGTTCTGTCAAGTGATTGATTCTGTAAGTGAACAAAGCAATTTGCCCTTCTGCAGAACCTGTGTTTTTTGCATCTTTACCGTGTTTTTTAAAGATGGCTTCTTTTTCTTTTTGATCTAAATACATGCTAATATTATTATAAATGATTGTTATGTATAGACTCGATTTTCGAATCAAGGTGCAAATATAGTGTTTTTTAGTAATTTACAAATGATTCGATAAAACAATATTGCCACGAATTCACGAATAATATTAAATCGCTTCGTGGATTTGTGGCAATTTTACTGTCTTTGGGGAAATAGGTTTTTAGGCTCTCAAAGGTTTATTGGTAATCAAATCAATATATAGATTGATTCTGTCTTTTAAATCCTTGCGTTCAGCAATGAAATCCAAAAAACCATGTTCCAATAAAAATTCGGCGGTTTGAAAATCTTCCGGCAATTCTTGTCCTGTGGTATCCCTAACTACACGTGGTCCTGCAAATCCAATCAAAGCACCAGGTTCGCTGATGTTGATGTCGCCAAGCATGGCAAAAGATGCCGTCGTGCCCCCAGTTGTTGGATCGGTACACAACGAAATATAAGGAATATTGGCATCGGCCAACTGTGCCAGTTTTGCGGAGGTTTTGGCCAATTGCATTAAGGACAAGGCTGCTTCCTGCATTCGTGCACCTCCCGATTTTGAAATGATTAATAATGGTATTTTTTTTGTCAAGGAATAATTAGCTGCACGGGCAATTTTTTCTCCGACAACACTTCCCATGGATCCTCCGATAAAAGCAAAATCCATGCATGCAATAACTAAATCCTTGCCTTTTGATTTTCCAACGGCAGTGCGAACGGCATCCTTGAGGTGGGTTTTTTCTTGGGCGGCTTTTAAACGGTCAGGATAAGTTTTGGTATCCTCAAATTTCAAGGGATCTTTGGAGTCCAAATTCATGTCAAACTCCTTGAATTTATTATCGTCAAACAAGATTTGGAAATATTCCTTGCTGCCGATTCGTACATGATACCCGTCTTCAGGACTGACAAAAAAGTTTTTTTCGAGTTCGTCGGTATCGATAATCTTTCCTGTTGGAGACTTATACCACAAACCTTTTGGGGTGTCCTTTTTCTCCTCGGTGGTGGTGGTTATTCCTTTTGTTTTTCTTTTAAACCAAGACATGTGGATTTACGATTTTAGATTTACGATTTTATATTTAAAAAAATCATAATCGCCCGTTAGTTTAGTGATGCAAAGTTATAAAGTATTTACATTATTGAGGTCTTCGAATGCCTTTTTTAACCGTGCAACAAATGATTCTTCCCCTTTTCGCAGCCAAACCCTTGGATCATAGTATTTTTTGTTTGGAGAATCCGATCCATCCGGACTGCCGATTTGGCTCTTTAAATAGTCAGCATTTTGATTGTAATAATCGCGTATCCCACTCATAAAGGCATATTGCATATCGGTATCGATATTCATTTTGATGACGCCATAGCTGATGCCTTCACGAATCTCTTCAACTGAAGAACCAGAACCGCCATGGAACACAAAATCAATATGGTTTTGACCAACATTGTATTTTTTAGAGATATGATCCTGCGAATTTTTAAGGATTTTAGGAGTCAATTTTACGTTTCCAGGTTTGTAAACGCCATGCACATTTCCAAAAGCTGCGGCAATGGTAAATTGGTCGCTGATTTTGCTCAGTTCTTCATACGCATAGGCAACTTCTTCTGGTTGTGTATATAATTTGGAATCATCGACATCGCTGTTGTCCACGCCATCTTCCTCACCTCCAGTAATGCCCAATTCAATTTCCAAGGTCATACCCATTTTGCTCATTCGTTTCATATAGCCTTTGCAGATTTCAATGTTTTCCTCGATGGGCTCTTCCGAAAGATCGATCATGTGCGAGCTATACAAAGGCTTTCCAGTCTCTTGAAAATGTTTTTCGCTGGCATCCAACAATCCATCAATCCAAGGCAATAATTTTTTTGCGCAATGGTCTGTGTGAAGAATCACAGGAACTCCATATGCTTCAGCCATTAAATGGACGTGTTTGGCGCCAGCAATCGCTCCAACAATGGCAGCTTTTTGATTCTCGTTGCTCAATGTTTTTCCTGCGTTGAAAACTGCTCCACCATTGGAAAACTGAATGATTACTGGTGCATTCAGGGCTTTTGCGGTTTCCAATACACCGTTGATGGTGTTGGAACCTATGACGTTGACGGCTGGTAAAGCAAAACTTTTTTCTTTTGCAAGTTTGAAAATGGCCTGGACTTCTTTTCCCGTGGCAACACCTGCTTTGATATTGTGACTCATGGAATGTATATTTTTGATTAGAAATTGTTATTCAAAAATAATGAAATTAAAGGAAAATGGAGACTTTAATAGAATCGATTTTTGGAAATAGTCTCTGTAATATAAACAATTGGGGCGCTTTTTTAAAAAGGATAATTGATGCCAATATTATATACGGCATGGGTGAAGTTATAATCCTTAAACCACCTGTTTCCTAAGTCATAGGACGGATCGTAAGTTTTGAGACCGACATCAAAACGAAGAACAAAAAAACTGAAATCATACCGGAATCCGATGCCAGAACCCAAAGCTATATCTTTTAAGGAACTGAAACCGTCAAAGGTTGCTGCTGCATCTCGTGTGTCGTCAAAAATGTTCCAAATATTGCCCGCATCAGCAAACAAAGCCCCATAAAAACTTCCAAAAATATTGAAACGCTGTTCTACACTGAAATGCAACTTGAAATTGGCTTCGTTGAATTCATTAATGGATTTGGAACTTCCCGGACCTAAATTATACGCTGTCCAAGCTCTGTTGTCATTGGGGCCTCCAGCAAAAAAACTCTTTGAAAATGGAATGTTGGATGAATTGCCATACGGGATGGCCATGCCAGCATAGGCGCGGATGGCAAATACGTTTTTGTGTCCCAAATCCCAATATTTTACAAAGTCGAATTCACCTTTAACATATTGTGAAAAGGCGACGCCGAAAACTTCATAACGATCGTTGCTGTTTTTTTGGACACCTGCAATTTTGGCAACGTTCGACAATAAATTCCCT
>JBDSFP010000349.1:0-4046 GCA_039919415.1 Aquaticitalea sp.
AGGACTTGAAATCGCTTTGGACTGGAATCAGAACATTTCTGACAATTGGAGATTTGAAGTGGGTGGAAATTTTGCCACCTTGGACAATGAGGTTACAGAGTTGAATAACGGGACAGGATATTTTGATTCGGGAACAGCGGAATTTCGACAAAGGTCTATCATTGGCAATTCCATAGAAGCGTTTTTTGGATATGAAGTGGCAGGTGTTTATCAAACTGATTCTGAAGTTCAAAATGATCCTATTGCGGTGGATAACAATTTGGTACCTGGAGATTTTAAATATAAAGATCAAAATGGGGATGGGGTAATTAATGATGACGATCGTGTGGTACTTGGCTCTTATTTGCCTACCTTTACCTATGGCGGTCATATTGAAGTTGGATACAAAAACTTTGATCTCTCCGTGAATGTTTCAGGACAAACAGGCAATTCGATTTTGAACAGGAAAAGAGGTGAAGTTATTTTTACAAACGACACTAATGTAGATGCAGATTTGGCAATCAATCGTTGGCATGGTGAAGGTACCTCAAATGTATATCCCTCATCAGCTGGTTTGAGAAAAGGTTGGAACCAAAAATTGAGCACTTATTTTATTGAAGATGGTGCATATGTCAGAATTCAGAATATCCAATTGTCCTATACAGTAAAATCCGCTCAATTATTGGGGAAAAATATGCCAGAGACCCGTTTTTTCTTTACAGCAGATCGTCCATTTACTTTCTTCAAATACAATGGTTTTGATCCAGAAGTAGCTGACGGAATCGATAGACAAACCTACCCAGTTCCTTCGGTATATACCGTAGGTGTCAATATTAAAATTTAAAAAATGCGCAATATGAAAAATGTAAAACAAGTATTAAAAACGCTGTCCATCGGGATGGTAGCCTGCATGTGGCTCTACACTTGCAGCGATAAATTGACAGAAAACGACGGCCAGTTGGCAGCCGATGATTTGGATTTCACCATTACCAGCGACATGGTAAAACCACTTATTGGTGCGTATGAGCAAGTGTACTCAAGAGGATGGGAAGATCCGCTATTATTGAGTGTAAGAGGAGATGATGTAAATGCTGGTGGTCTTGGAGATCAACAACCCTTTGCAGATACCGATCTATTTAATTACGATAAAGATTATTGGATGTATAATTCCCTTTTCAATAATTTATCGGGTGATATTGTGGGTGTCAACAATGCACGTGAAACCATTCAACGCTACAAGGATTTTGCTCCGGAGAGCGCATATGCAAAAGCAGATCAATATATGGCAGAAACCAAAGTATTGAGTGGCTGGCTGCATCTTGAATTGTCTCGTGTGTGGGGCGGTGTTATCATTGTCAATAGTTCTCATGTTTCAGAAAATATTGCGGCTGGGGTATCAACCAAAATGGAAGTGATGCAATACATTTCTGATCTGATGGATGAGGCAATACCTTACCTATCAGATTCTAGACCAAATGAACGGACAGATGTGCCAGGAGGTGTGACAAAATATACGGCATTGGCAATTAAGGCCATGGCAAACCAAGAACTCGAAAATTATCAAGCAGTTGCCGATGCCACAGGAGCGATTATCAATTCTGGCAAATTCAGCTTGTATCCTGACTTTTATGAATTGTTCAAAAAACCGGGAGAATTGAGTAATGAGAATTTATTTGAATTTCAATATTCTGATTATGGACAAGCAACTGGTGATACCAATTATCATCTCTATGCACCGTTTGGTTCTGAAAATTGGACACCCGCGGTGGCCGGTGCACTTTCCGGTTGGGGATTCTATGAACCAAGCTTAAAATTTATAAAATTCATGTTGAACAGGGGTGAAATGACGCGCTTGCAGACCAGCGTTTTGTTTACAAATAGAGGTATTGACGAAATTAAAAGTGATCCTGCATATGCAACCTTGCCTGCGTGGATATCCAATACAACTCCCGATGGCGACATCATCAATAATTATTCACGTGCAAGATTTGCAAGTGGAAAACATTATTTGCCATCCAATCAATTAACTGCAGGCCGTACCGAATATGGGGCCGGTAAAAACATGATTGTCATTCGATATGCCGAAATCTTATTAATGTATGCGGAAGCACTCACTCGTAGCGCTTCTGGTAATGGTATGTCAGCCGATCAGGCCGTAAATTTAGTAAGAGCAAGATCAAACATGGCGCCACTTTCTGGAGTGACAAGCCAACAGGTCTTGGATGAGAAATTTGCTGAATTGTCGATGGAATGGGGCATCCGTTATTACGATATGATTCGTTTGAACAAATATGATGAGTTGAGCTATGATGGCAGAACTTTTTCCGCCGACAAAGAATTGTTGCCTTATCCACAAGCTCAAGTTGATAACTTGCCTTACACAAACTAATTTAAGACTATAATTTCTAAAAAAGGAAAAATGAAGAAAATTAATAAACTAGTCATCACATTCCTGACATTGATTTTTATGGTGTCTTGTAACGATGGCATTGATCCGATATCCGAAGTGGATCCAGGTCCAGATGCAGGAGCGCCAATTGTGACTATAATAAAGCCTACCGATGGTCTGGCAATTTCTGATCCAAATCCAATGTCTTCAATTGACATTGAAATACGAGTTGAAGACGATATCGAGGTTGGAGATATCACTGTTTCTTTGGATGGTAATGTAATCGGTTCATTTCAATCTGGGTCCTATATCGATTATCGAATCGTTACAAAGCAAATGACATATGATAATGTAACAATAGGTGAACACACCCTCATGATTACAGCAACTGATTTAGCCGGAAATACTACAACATCAACGTCTAATTTCACAAAAGAGCCTCCTTATACACCAATGTATCCTGGAGAAATTTTTTATATGCCTTTTGATGGGGATTTTTCCGATTTGGTTAGTTCAACTCCTGCTACCGAAATAGGGAGTCCGAGCTTTAATCCGGGTAGTGCAATATCCGGTAGTGCCTATAAGGGTGCGGCTGATTCCTACCTAACTTTCCCGTCGGCTCGTTTGGCTCAGGGAAGCAACTTTAGTGCTACGTTTTGGCTGAAAATAGATGCAGCAGATACCAGAGCTGGAATAATTAGCATTTCCCCAGCAGAACCTATAGCTCCATCAGATAAACCAAGTGGATTCGGATTGATCCGTGAAGGAAGTGAGACCGCCCAGAAATTTATACTTCTCGTGGGTAATGGCACTAATGCGACTTGGGTGAATCCGGGTGGTCCTGCCACTATTGACCCAACACTTGGGAAGTGGGTACATTTCGGAATCACGATTTCAGAAAGTAATTTAGCTCTTTATATGGATGGAGAGTTGGTAGGGCAGAGTGATTTTACAGGAATTGATTGGACAGGTGTAGGTGATCTATCGATTATGTCAGGTGCTCCAAATTTTAGCGGATGGGATCATAAAACGGAAAAAGGTCAAATGGATGAATTAAGGCTCTATAATATGACGCTTACGCAAAATGAAATACAAACGATTATGCTTAAAGATCAAGCCGCCTTACATATGAGTTTTAATGGTAACTACAAAGATGCAGTTAGCGGAAATGAAGCCAGTGAGGTAGGTAATCCAAGCTTCAATTTTGGTAATGGAATATCTGGCGATGCATATCAAGGCGCAGCTGATTCTTATCTAACCTTCCCTTCAGATCAATTGACTCAGGGAAGTGACTTTAGTGCTACTTTCTGGCTGAAAATCGATGCATCAGATAGTAGATCAGGAATCATTAATATAGCACCTGCTGAACCTGCACCTCCATCGGATAAACCTAGCGGATTTGGGCTGATCAGAGAAGGAAATGAAACATCCCAGAAGTTTATTCTTTTAGCGGGAAATGGTACCAATGCAACTTGGGTGAATCCAGGTGGGCCTGCCACTATTGATCCAACAGCTGGCAACTGGGTTCATTTCGCAATCGTGATATCAGAAAACATGGAATCTTTGTATATGAATGGAGTATTGGTTGGACAAAGTGATTTTCCGGGTATTAATTGGGCAGGGGTAGGCAATCTTTCAATCATGTCTGGAGATCCAAATTTTAACGGATGGGAACATA
>JBDSFP010000408.1:0-9947 GCA_039919415.1 Aquaticitalea sp.
AACTTGATATCAACAACGATTTGACCAAAGCATTATCTGTAAAGAAAAATCCCAATTTGGAAAAAGGTTTTAATTCCAGTTTAGTTAGGTATAATGGAAATGTCATTTATGCTTACGAAGGTGGCGCGTTTGTTTATGACGAAAACGATAAAACCTTCAAGAAAGACAGTCTTTTGAGCAGCATATTTCAACCTGATCATTACACGTCAGGAAAATTGATTCCAGACATTTACCACAACAAACTTTGGGCTTTTTCAGATAAAAAATTGAGTTATTTGTCGCCAGGCAAGTTGAGCAATACTCCCAGTATCATTTCCATAGCATTTCCACAATCCCTGCGAAAGGAAATGGTTGGCTACGAAACGATTTCGTATCTTGATGGTAACAAATACCTAATGGGAACTTCCACGGGATATTTCGTGATCGACCTTGATAAATTAAACCACAAATCCTTCGATATTTCAATCAATAGCATTACCAATTATTCCATCGAAGGAAACTCTTCACCAATTAAAATGACGGATTTTTCAGAATTTGAAAACAAAGAGAACAATCTTGAATTTACCTATAGTGTAGCGGAGTTCGATAAATATTTGGAGGCTGAATATCAATATCGGTTAATCGGCTATTATAAACAATGGAGCGAATGGTCAACCAATCCGTCCGTTCTATTTAAAAATTTGCCTTATGGCAATTATAATTTTAAAGTTCGAGCAAGAGTTGGGGACACCTTGACGTCCAATACGTCCTCCTATGAATTCAAAATTGAAAAGCCTTGGTATATTTCCAATGGGATGATTGCCATGTATATATTGTCTGTCCTCATTTTTTCGATACTGATGCATTATTTGTACAAATCCAATTACAGAAAACAGAAGGAAAAGCTTCTCCTAAAAAACAAGCGGGATTTGGAGTTGAAACAAATGGAAAACGAGCAACAATTAATGCAAATGGAAAATGAGAAATTACAGCAGGATGTTGACAATAAAAATAGGGAATTGGCAATCTCCACAATGAGCCTTATCAGAAAGAACGAATTTTTGAATAATATCAAGGAAGAGCTCAAAAATTCTGATGATTCCAAATCCTTAAAGCCAGTCATAAAATTCATTGATAAAAATCTAAACAATACAGATGATTGGAAATTCTTTCAGGAAGCTTTCAACAATGCTGATAAGGATTTTTTAAAGAAGATAAAATCCAAACATCCATCATTGACTCCAAATGACCTTAAGCTTTGTGCTTACTTGAGATTGAATCTTTCTTCCAAGGAAATTGCTCCATTGTTGAATATTTCTGCAAAAAGCGTCGAAGTAAAGCGTTATCGATTGCGAAAAAAAATGGATCTTCATCATGATGACGGCTTAACCAATTATATTCTCGAAATGTAGAGCCACTACACTTTGTCATTTTAGCTATACATCACCACTACATTCAATAATTTTTTATTATTACTTCGATATATATTTCAATTCTTAAAATTTTATTAAACCAACTTTTACCTTCAAAAATTGAAATAATCGTAAAAATAGTATGATTTTTATGCGATGTATATATTTTGTAGTGTTGTAATTTATGGATTTCTTTATTCTAACGATTAAGTTTGTTTCATAAAGATTAAAAATATGATGACAAAAATTTTACGTGTATTTATATTGCTGTTTTCGTGTGCGTCATTTGGACAAAATGTTTCAATTAATGGCAATGTTAAGGATAATGCGTCTAACCAACCATTGCCCGGAGTCAATATTATAATCAAGAATACAACCAAGGGAGTGACCTCTGATTTTGATGGTAATTTCACCATTGACAATGTTCCCATTAATTCGGTTTTGGTATTTTCTTATCTTGGATTTGTCGATCAGGAAATTGCTGTTAAAAACGGAAAACCAATCAACATTTCACTTGTGGAAGATGCACAAGCCCTTAATGAGGTTGTGGTCATTGGTTATGGTTCGCAAAGAAAGGAATTAGTCACCGGTGCATATTCAAGTTTGGACGCTGAAAAAATCAATGAGAGAAACCCCTCAAGAATCGAGGATGCCTTAAAAGGAAGCGCTGCGGGTGTTCAAGTAAATGCCAATTCCGGTTCACCTGGAGCATCGCTAAACATTCGAATTAGAGGTATTACTACTAATGGAGATAATTCACCTTTGGTAATTGTGGATGGTGTTAATATCGGGACTGATCTCAGCATCATTGACCCAAATGACATCGCAAAAATGGACATTATCAAAGATGCGAGTTCGGCCATTTATGGCGTGCAAGGTGCTAATGGAGTTATTTTAATCACGACAAAAACTGGCAAAAAGGATAGAAAAACAAAATTCTCCTATAATTCCTATTATGCAATACAAGAAGCGGAGAATCAGATTGATGTATTGGACAATTTGGAATACGCCTTGTATGTCAACGAAACTGAGGCCTCTGATGGAAATGTACTGCCATATCCTAATTTGCAAAGCATTTCCACAAATACGGATTGGCAAAAAGAGTTATTTAATAGAGCTCCAATGTTCAGCCATAATATAAGTGCAACCGGTGGGTCTGAAACAACTACTTATGGTTTCAGTGCCAATTATTTTTCCCAAGACGGTGTTATTGCCAGTGACAAGTCTAATTATCAACGCTGGACCATCAAAAATAATTTGGGTATCGATCTATCAGAAAAATTTAAGTTGAACACTTTTTTGTTGTATACCAATATTAGAAGTCAGGGAATCCCTGAAGGCGGAAGAGGTTCTGCTCTTTATTATGCGTTGAATGCCTCGCCTTTGACACCAATATATGATGGATCTGATGGAACAGGGATATCGCGAGGATTCTCTTATATTGATACCAACCAAGGAAGTGAGATAATTAATCCATTGGCACTGATCAATAATACTTTTAACGAAGGAAGGGCTGATCGTTTTACAGGGAAATTGGAATTGGAATACCAGGTCTTTTCTGATTTAAAGGCTACGAGTAGGTTCAACTTTAATTATTCCGATTATGGGGGCAGGTCTTTTTCCCCACTTCAATATTATGGCCCAGGGAAAGTAGTTAACAATGTAAGTTTGGATCCATCAGACCCAACGGCATTTGATGTGGATAGAAACAATGATGGAACTAGGGACGCTTATGGTTCTGTGGCTGAAAATTCCCAACAAGCATTTGATTTCACTTTTGAGAATTTTATTGATTATACCAAATCTTTTGGCAAACATAATTTAAATGTTTTGTTAGGCACTTCCATAAGAAGTGAATCATATAAGGGATTTTTTGGTTCTGGACCGTTGAATAGTGGGCCAGAGACTTTTGATAATGCGTTCTTAGGAAATTCACAATCCATCATCCAGGTAGTAGATGGCCAGGTAACACAGAGCTTGGTAACTTCATCTGATGGACGGAATGAAGATCGATGGTATTCATTGTTTGGGCGTTTCCAATATGATTATGATAATAAATATCTGTTTTCTGCATTAGTTAGACGTGATGCTTCTACGAAATTTGGACCGAATAATAGAATAGGTTATTTTCCATCAGTATCGGCTGGCTGGGTAGTTTCAAACGAAGAATTCTTCAATGTTGCTGCTATTAATACACTTAAAATAAGAGGAAGTTGGGGGATTACGGGAAATGATAAAATTGGAAGTTACCGATGGGTTGGTTTGTTGCAAGGTACCACAGGTGAGGCTACTTACCCATTCAATGAGTTATTATCCAGAGGAAATGCCATAGGTGCTTTGGCAAATCCCGATTTAAAATGGGAAACAAATTATCAAACCAACGTTGGATTGGACCTTTCTCTTTTTCATAGTAAAATAGACTTAACTGTTGATTATTATCGTAAAAAGACGGTCGATTTATTATTGATTCCTGAAATTTCAGGGGTTTTGGGTGGCTCCGCTGGAGGAAGTTCACCACCTGTGGTAAATGCAGGAACTATTGAAAATAAAGGAATAGATTTAAGTCTTAATTTCAATCAGGAGTTCACCGAGAACTTTAAAATGAGTTTTGGTTATACACTGACAAGTATTAAAAACAAGGCTTTACAGGTTAATAATTCCGCAGGATTTATTCCTGGGGGATTGCATAATTTATCCAATAGTACTTCAAGATTCCAAACTGGCTTGCCGATAGGAGTATTCTATGGACTTCAAACGGATGGTATTTTTCAAAATCAGGCAGAAATTGATGCTTATGCCATTCAACCCAATGCACAACCTGGTGATTTAAGGTATGTGGATGTAGATGGTGATGGTGTGGTCGAATTTGGAAGCAGTGACGATTTGACGGTCATCGGAAATCCAATTCCAGACTTAACCATGGGTTTCAATTTAAACTTGGACTATAAGTCATTTGACTTTGGTGCTTCATTGTATGCCTCTATTGGTAACGACATTGTTCGTAGCTATGAGCGTTTTTTAACCTATAGCAATAAGCCTGATATTTATTTAAATCGTTGGACAGGTGAAGGCACATCCAACACCGTTCCAAGAGCTGCCAATTCGGCCTCCAACAATCAGTTGTTCTCTTCATTCTATGTGGAAGATGGGTCGTATCTTAGAATCCAGAATGTCCAGCTGGGTTATTCAATTCCTAGCGATTTTCTAAAGAAAATGAGTTTGGATAAGTTCAGGTTATATTTAGCAGTGAACAATCTCTATACATTTACTAAATATTCAGGCTATAATCCTGATATTTCAAATCAAAATCCTAATGGAGCCGGTGTCGATTTGGGGCAATATCCAAACACAAGAACATTTACAACAGGAATCAACGTTTCATTTTAATTATATCAACATGAAAGAGAATTTTAAAAAAATAATGGCACTTTTGGTAATCATGGTATGTTGGTCATGCGATAATTATTTGGAAATACTGCCTGAAGGTCAACAAAATAGCGAGTCTTACTTCAATTCAAAATCCGACTACGAAGATGCATTGGTTGGAGTTTATGACTTACTTTCCACCACCTATCTGAATAATATTTTGGGAGAAATAGCCTCTGATAATAGCCTTGCCGGAGGAGGAGATCAAACAGACGTTTTGGATTGGCAACAGATTGACAATATGACCCATACGGCCGATAATGGAGCACTGCGCAATATTTTTCAATGGATGTATGCAGGAATCAGTCGTGCTAACTACATTGTGGAATTTAAAGACAAAATTGATTTTGACGGCAAGGACGAATTGCTCGCTGAAAATTTGTTTTTACGATCCTATTATTATTTTGAATTGGTCAAGTTTTTTGGCGATGTGCCATTATATGTAGATGGAAGGATTTCAATTGAACAATCCCAATCTATTGATAGAACCCCAAAGGAACAAATATATGCACAATTGGAGGAGGATTTAACCACTGCAATCGCAGCGTTGCCTTTGCAACAAACCCAAAATGGCAGAGTGACCAAAGGAGCGGCATTGGCATTATTGGGTAAAATTTATTTATATCAAGAGAAATTTTCGCAAGCAGCTTCAACACTGGATCAAGTCGTTACTTCTGGTCAATATCAGTTAGTAGATGATTATACCACTATATTCTTAAACTCTAACGAAAATAATTCAGAATCCGTTTTTGAAGTGCAATATTTTGGAGGAGAAGGTGCAAGTTTTGGATGTTTTCAGTGTGTGGAGGGAAATATAGCTGTCGGGTTTATGGGCCCAAGATTCACAGGTGGTGATTATGCGCCATACACGTCAGGATTCAGCTTCAATCCACCAACTGTTGAATTATACAATGCCTATTCATCAGATGATAATAGGAGAGATGCGACCATACTAGATATTGAGGCTTTTGCTGCATCAAGGCCGGGTTTGACTTTCAGTCAGGGCAATACTGATGATTACACGGGTTATTATAACAAAAAATACATTCCGTATGCTGAAGCTAACTTGCCAGATGCAAATCTAACTCACAGCAATAATTATCGTGCCATACGTTATTCAGATGTCTTATTGATGGCTGCCGAAGCTTTCAATAGAGGAAGTATCGATGATAACAAAGCAAGAAATTATGTGAATTTAGTAAGGGAAAGAGCGGGATTGGATAATGTAACTTCTTCAGGTAGCAATCTAACCCAAGATATTTTTAGAGAAAGACGATTGGAATTGGCTGGCGAAGGTCATCGCTTTTTCGATCAGGTCAGAACAGGCCAGACGAGTTCCATTCCCGGTTTCATGACTGGAAAAAATGAATTGTTTCCGATTCCAAGAATTGAAATCGAGTTGGCTGGAAACCGATGGACACAAAACCCAGGATATTAAAAAAAATATAAAGCTCATGAAAATATTAAAGTACGTATCAAGTATCTGTCTGTTGGTCTTGGCCATTTATGGCTGTTCACAGGACGACAGTATAGTCAACATCGGTCAAATTGCAGCGCCTACCAATGTTTCGGCAACGGTTAGAGTCACGCAGGACAACTCGGGATTGGTTACAATTACTCCGTTAGGTGAAGGAGTTACCAATTTCAATCTTACGTTTGGGGATAATTCCGAGCCTTCTGACGCCATTCAACCAGGACAAAGTGTCAATCACGTTTATGAGGAAGGGACTTATGAAATGAGCATCAAAGCGAATGGACTGAATGGGTTGTCAACAGTCGTTACACAAACAGTAGTTGTATCTTTTCAAGCACCACAAAATTTGGTGGTCTCTATAACAAACGACCCAACGATCTCCAAAAAGGTGAATGTCACGGCAGAAGCAGAATTCGCCATGTCCTATGAAGTTGACTTTGGAGAGTCAGGTGGAACTCTTGTTGAAGGCAATATTGGAGAAACAGTTTCTTTCGTCTATCAAGAACCTGGCACGTATACCATTACTGTAACAGCTTTTAGTGCAGCAATAGAAACATCAACTTATACGGAGGAATTTATAGTGACCGCCATTTTACAGCCGTTGCAAGCAGCTCCAACACCTCCCGCAAGAGCGGACAACAACGTGATTTCAATTTTTAGCGATGCCTATACTGATATTGCTGGTACGGATTATTATCCTAATTGGGGACAGAGTACCACTTATAATCAAATTACAGTAGATGGAAGTGCCATCATTCAATATGGAAATTTGAATTATGAAGGGATTCAATTAGGAACGCCTGCTAATGCCTCTTCCATGGAATTTTTACATGTCGATGTTTGGACGGCAGATGATAATGATGCGAAAATCTCACCAATCAGTTCTGGACCTAATGAAACAGCTTTTGATCTCGATTTGATACCACAACAATGGACCTCATTCAATATTCCAATTTCGTTCTTTACAGATCAAAATCCTTTAGTGAATTTTGCGGATATTATTCAATTCAAATTTGATGGCGTTCCCGCAGGAGGCACCATTTTTGTAGACAACCTTTATTTTTACCGTGCTGCGACAGGAACAACTACGTCCTTAATTGAAGATTTTGAAGGAACGCCTCCTAGTTTTACATCCTTTGGAAACATTCCAGACGCCCAAGTCATTGCGAATCCGGATCCTTCGGGAATCAATACAAGTTCCAATGTTGCAGAGCTCTCAAAAGTAAATGGAGCTTTGGATTATGCAGGTTCATTCTTTCTACCAGCGAATCCAATTGATTTGGTATCCTTTGATAAAATCAGTTTAAAAACATGGTCGCCCAAAGTAGGTGTCACGGTCAAATTGAAATTGGAAAATCAAGCAGGCGATGTGGTTTATGAAGTGGATAATACAACTACGGTCTCGAATACTTGGGAAAATCTTGTGTTCGATTTCAGCGGAGCACCTGCCGCAAATTATGTAAGGATTGTCATATTTTTTGATTTTGGAAATGTGGGAGACGGATCGGTCTATTATTTTGACGACATCCAATTGGTAAGTGAGGAAGGAGGTATATCTTCTCTTGATTTCCAAGATTTTGAAGGTTCTCCCCCCGTTTTTGTTAGCTTTGGAAATATTCCTGATGCACAAGTCATTGATAATCCCGACCCTTCCGGTATCAATACAACCTCTAAAGTAGGTGAATTTTCTAAAGTCAATGGTGCTTTGGATTATGCCGGAACGTTTTTCGAAGTTTCAACCGCACTTGATTTTGCATCCTATTCAAAGATATCAGTAAAAACATGGTCTCCAAAATTGGGAGCTATCATTAAAGTCAAATTGGAAAATCAGGATGGCAGCATTACCTATGAATTTGATAAGTTAACAACGGTTACCAATCAATGGGAAGAATTACAATTCGATTTTAGTGGCGCTCCTGCAGCAAATTACATCAGGATTGTTATCTTTTTTGACTTCGGAAACGTGGGAGACAATTCGGTTTATTACTTTGATCAATTTGCACTGACCAACTAAAAATCAAAACATATAAAAAAAAGAATTATGAAAAAATTTAAAATAGGTTTTGCTATCATTTTTATAGCGACACTTTTAGTTTGGAGTTGCCAAAATGATGACCCAACATTTGGAGACATCATTGCGCCCACAAATATTGTGGTAAGTGCAGATATTGTGGGTCAGGATGCGGATAATCCTTATGGCGATGGTAGTGGAGTCATTAACTTTTCTGCCCACGCCGATAATGCTATCACTTATAAGTTTATTACTACTGGAGGCCAACAAGTAGCTCCCTCTGGAAATGCGGCGATCACTTTTAATAATATCGGTATCAATACTTATCAAGTGTCTGTCTTGGCCATTGGAACCGGAGGAATCACATCTTCAACAACCATAGAGGTGGAAGTTCTTGTGACCTATGAAGCACCACAAGATTTATTGGATAAATTGGTGGGTGACGGCAGTAGGGCATGGAGAATCAAATCGGAAAAACCAAAACATTTTGGATTGGGTCCTGTTGGTGGCAACATTCCAGCAGAATATTATGGAGCAGGTCCAGAAGAAAAAGCTGGCGCAGGAATGTATGATGATCGCTATGTTTTTAATAGTGATGGAACTTTTACACTAATTACCAATAATACGAATGACGACCCTACCAATAATCCAGAAGGAACCGTATTTGGTCGTGATCCGTTTGTTATGGAGTTAGGTGGTGTAGGCGGCGGAGAACAACAAGGAGCTGACATTTTAAATTATCCCTATAATGACCATACAGATCAATGGTCCATTATTGCGCCTGGTGGCGTAGAGACAATTGTCCTAACAGGTAATGCTTTCATCGGATATTATACAGGGGGCAATCACAAATATCAAATTTTTGACCGATCCGTGTCAAATGAATTGCTTTTAACTACAGTTGATGGGAATGGGGAGTTTAGTTGGTGGTTTATTATAACATCTCAAGAGCCTGGAGAAGAAGGTTTCAATTCTATTTATAATAATCTGGTTTTTGAAGATAATTTTGATGTTAACGGAGCACCAAATCCTTCCAATTGGGCATTTGATTTGGGTGGCGGAGTCAACGGATGGGGAAATGGTGAAGAACAATTCTATACCGATAGCCCAAATAATATCAGTGTTGCAGATGGATTCCTGAAAATAACTGCAAAGAAAGAGGGTAGTACCTATACATCTTCAAGGATAAAATCTGAAAATTTATTTGAGTTTACTTACGGTAGAGTGGAAGTAAGAGCAAAATTGCCAACAGGTGGTGGAACTTGGCCAGCTATTTGGATGTTGGGTCAGGATTATGCGACGAACTCATGGCCTGGATGTGGCGAAATAGATATTATGGAGCACGTTGGCAATGACCAAAACAAGATTCATGCAACGCTCCATTATCCTGGCAATTCCGGAGGCAATGGCGTTACAAATAGCATCATCATTCCAACGGCCTCCACCGCGTTCCATAATTACACTGTGGAATGGACGCCTGATGAAATTAAATTTTTAGTGGATGATACCGTGTACCATACGTTTGCCAACTCATCAGCGACGCCATTCCACAATGACTTCTTTATCATTTTGAATGTGGCAATGGGCGGAAATTTTGGGGGCACGATTGATCCTACGTTTACAGAATCGACCATGGAAATTGATT
>JBDSFP010000435.1:0-10150 GCA_039919415.1 Aquaticitalea sp.
TCCACAGTGAATATTGAAGAACGCGACGGCGTGGTCATTTTTGTCAATCGTGAAAATCCCGATGCCATTTTGACCCGAACAGAAGAAGAAACTGGAACTATCAAAGGTTTTGATATTTCTGCTTATTTACAAATTGGGAAAAATGCTGCTGTAACTATTGTGCTTGATAAAGAAACAGGCGACAATTTTAAGGTAAGGGGCGAAGGCGATTTGAACTTTAACATGAATCCAAACGGAAATATGACACTATCGGGAGTGTATGAAGTGCAAGATGGCCATTATGAGTTGAACTTATATAATCTGGTCAATCGAAAATTTGACATCGTTTCAGGCAGCCGCGTCACCTGGTCTGGCGACCCATTTGATGCTAAAATGGATATCAAGGCAAAATACGTTGTGGAGACTTCTGCCTCACCATTGATGGCACCCGTGTTGTCTAATAATGATCCTGCAACAAAAGGGAAATTCCGTCAGGTCTTGCCTGTTGATGTCTATTTGAATATTGACGGACAATTGACAAAGCCAAAAATCAATTTCAGTCTGGATATGCCTGCAAATGAAAAGGGAGCTATTGGCGGACAGGTTTATGGTCGGGTACAACAGCTCAATCAACAGGAAGATGAACTGAACCGACAGGTGTTTTCACTCTTGGTTTTGAACCGTTTTTATCCAGATCCTGGCAGCGATGGAAGTGCTGGTGGTGTGGCATCCATTGCGAGGGACAATCTCAATGATGCAGTATCAGATCAACTCAATACCTTTTCTGGTAAACTCTTGGGTAAAAGCGGGTTTGACCTCAAATTTGGATTGGACAGTTATACCGATTATCAAGGCAATTCGCCCCAAGATCGCACCCAATTGGATATTGCGGCACAGAAAAAATTATTCAAAGACCGTGTGATTGTAAGTGTAGGAAGCTCGGTAGATATTCAGGGAAGTGCTGCTCCGGGCCAAGCAACACCGTTGATTGGAAATGTAAGTATCGAATACCTATTGACCGAAAATGGACGTTACCGACTGAAAGGTTTTAGACGAAACGAATTTGAAAATGTCATCGATGGACAAACCATTGTAAGTGGAATTGCTCTCATTTTTACTCAAGAGTTCAATAAATTCAACGAACTTTGGGATGCCATGTTCAAAGCCCAAACCAGCAAAGAGGAAAAACAAAAAGCCGCATTGAAAGACGCTGAAGATAAGAAAAAAGCTAAGGAGGAAGCTACCGATGCAAGTATAGAGAAGAAAAAAAATTGAAAAAGCAAAAAATTGAAAAAAGTTTTAAAATTATGGCAGCCCGATGATTTTAAATGGCTGCGGAAAACCAAATTTTCAATCAATATAAATAAACCTTGAAATTCGATCTAAAATACATACTCATTCTTATATTCATCTTCGGAAGTTTTTACTCCTGCAGTATTACCAAATACATTCCCGAGAACGAGCGCTTGTACACAGGCGCGACCTTGGTTATAGAATCTGATTCCATCATCAAGAATGAAGATGCTCTCAAGGTAGATTTGGAAAGTGTTATCAGTCCGAAGCCCAATGAAAAGTTTCTGGGCATTTATGTAGATCTATATTTCTACTATAAATACCAAAAGGATAAACCTGGCTTCATCAACCGCTGGTTTTATAAAAAATTTGGCGAAGAACCCGTATATCAGTCTGACGTGGAAACTTTTCAAATTGAAAATCTACTTCTAAACCGACTTGAAAATCGTGGTTTTTTCTACAGTAAAGCATCTTCAAAATTTGATGAAACAGAAAAAAAGGCATCAGTCGAATATAAGGTTATCACGACAAAACCTTACCGAATGGCAAGCTACCAACTGGATTCCTTGCCTGCGCCAATCGATGCAGATATTCGCGCTTTGGTAAAAACTACTCAGTTTAAAAATGGAATGCGTTTTGACTTGAACAACATGAAAATCGAACGTCAACGCATTGATTACAACCTCAAGAAAATAGGCTACTACAATTTTGATGACACCTTCCTCGTTTTTGTAGCCGATACCAATCGCTACGATAACAAAAGTTTCGACCTCTTTCTAAAATTGAAAAGTGCGGTCCCGAAAAAAAGCATCATTCCTTATAAAATTTCCAAGGTAAATATTTATCCGAGCTATGAAGTTGCAGATTCAATCGATACCCAAACCATTCGTTACAATGAGAAGAATTTTATACAAAAGGAAGTCTTTTTCAAACCAAAATATCTCGATCGTTATATAACACTTGGAGAGGGCCAATTTTACAATCCCGAAACCTCTAAAAATACTGCGCGACGTCTTTCCACCATTGGGGCTTACAAATATGTCAACATCCAATATAAGGAAATTGACACTCTTGTAACCGATAGTTTGGGTCTACTGGAAGCGAACATCTTTTTGTCTCCCTTGACCAAACGCGCTTTAAGAGCTGAATTGCAGGTGGTAACCAAATCCAATAATTTTGCTGGACCTGCGTTGGAATTGTCATTTAGCAACCGGAATATATTTGGTGGTGGCGAAACCTACAACATTACCGCAAAAGTGGGATATGAATCCCAATTTGGAGGTGGGAAAAATGCCGGAAAAAGCAGTCTGCAATTGGGCTTTAAGAACGAACTGATTTTTCCTAGAGTTTTGTTTCCAATAAATTTTGGCGATGAGTTCTTTGAATATTCCATTCCAAAGACAAAAACATCCATTAGTGTTGATTATCTTAACCGCACCAGATTGTACACCTTGCTTTCGGGTACCGCCTTATTTGGCTACATATGGGATGCCAACCGGTTTATCACTCATGAAATCAACCCCATCTCGGTCAATTATACCGAACTGACCAACACCACGCCAGAATTTGAGGACATTTTGAACACCAACCCATTTTTGAGACGCAGTTTTGAACAGCAATTCATTTCTGGCCTTACCTACGCTTTTACTTATAATGGTATGGTGGATGCTGGAAAAACACACCAAATTTACCTTAATTCCACTTTTGATATAGCGGGAAATTCTATCAGTCTTTTAGGAAGAGAAACTACACCTGGAGATCCAAAGACCTTTTTAGGTTTGCAATATGCTCAGTATGCCAAATTGGACGTCGATTTGCATTATCATTTTAATTTTGGAAAAGATCAAACCATGGCTGCACGATTATTTGCGGGTTATGGTTTGGCTTATGGAAATTCTGATGTCGTCCCTTTTGTAAAACAGTACTATGCTGGCGGTCCATACAGTGTGCGTTCCTTTAGGATACGCTCACTGGGGCCTGGTACTTATAATGCCGATAACGACCCAAATGCCACTGGAAATTTCTTTGATAAAACAGGAAATATCCGACTGGAGGCCAATCTCGAATATCGCTTTCCAATTTATTCATTTTTTAAAGGAGCCGTGTTTGCAGATGCTGGAAATATATGGAACTCCAAAGAAAATCCTACCTTTAATGGCAAGGACAAATTCACGGGCAATTTTATAAGCGAATTGGGCATGGGCGCAGGTTTCGGACTTCGGGTGGACATCCAAAGCTTTGTCCTTCGTTTTGATTTGGCAGCACCCTTCCATGACCCTTCACTTCCAAAAGGACAACGTTTTAATTTTGATATCGCAAATCCTATTTTGAATTTTGCGATTGGGTATCCGTTTTAATCTTCTTTACTTTTAAAACAGAAATTCAATGAACTAATTAATTCTTGCTTCTGAAAAAAATGTATAAAATATATGGAAACAGCAATCATAAAAATCGGTAATTCCAAAGGCTTGCTCTTAAGCAAGACCAATCCCTGAAATCTAGAGATAATATCAATTGAAAAGCGATTCTAAAGGAAACCTTTGTAGATTAATTAATCAATATGACCAGAGAAAACAAAACCCAATTCATGCAAGAGGCTGTCAACGCAGCATTAATAGGAATGAACAATAACGAAGGTGGTCCATTTGGATGTGTTATTGTAAAAAATGGAAAAATCATTGGGAGAGGCAACAATGAAGTTATTTGCAATAACGACCCAACGGCGCACGCCGAAGTGATGGCGATTCGTGATGCCTGTAAAAACCTAAATTCGTTCCAATTGCAAGGCTGCGAATTATACAGCTCCTGCGAACCGTGTCCGATGTGTTTTGGGGCTATATATTGGGCAAGACCAGATAAAGTATTTTACGGGTGTAATCAAAAAGATGCTGCTGCCATAGGATTTGATGATGAATTTATCTATAAGGAAATTGACCTACCCTACAACAAGAGAAGTATTCCATTTGAGCCTTTAGGGAGAGACATTGCCTTGGAACCTTTCCAGAAATGGAAAGAAAAAGACGATAAAACTTTATATTAGTACTTTGCTTTTCCAGTCCGAGTTTTTTTTTGTAAATCGCTTTTCTGTGATTTAACAAGACCAATTGCATCATTTATTTTGAAATTTCTGTTAAGTTTACACAAGAATTTCGACCTAAAACTGTATCTTATTTTTTTTCGTAAGTACAATTAACAACAAAAATCTCATGCAAAGCACTTATTACGATCCAGCAGACCTCAAAAAATTCGGAAATATCACTGAATGGAATGAAGAACTTGGCAACAAGTTTTTTGACTATTACGGTAAAGTCTTTGAGGAAGGAAAACTCACGGCGCGTGAAAAATCATTGATTGCCCTTGCTGTCGCCCATACTGTTCAATGTCCTTATTGTATCGATGCATACACTAAAGACGGTTTGCAGCGTGGCATTATCAAAGAGGAAATGATGGAAGCACTTCATGTGGCTGCTGCCATCAGAGGTGGTGCGACTTTGGTTCATGGTGTACAGATGATGAATAAAGTAAATAAGCTCGAAATGTGATATAGCTCGAAGATGGAACATGAAGACGGAAGTTCAAAGTAATGTAACTTTAAATTATAAACCTTAAACTTTAAACTTTTAAATGATTAAATCCCTACATAAACGCCACAGCGAACTGGCAAACAGCAAAAGACAACTTGAAATTTTATCCAATGGCATCTTCCAAAAAGGAGATTTGCCAAAATTCAAGGATAAAATTGCTGAATCTGATCAATTCCCTTTAAAGGCTAAAAAACTTGAAATCCTACAAATTAATGTTGGCTACATGTGCAACCAAGTTTGCGAACATTGCCACGTTGATGCTGGTCCAGACCGAAAAGAAATCATGACAAGGGAAACGATGAAGCAGTGTCTTGAGGTCATTAAAAATACGGGTGCACATACTTTGGATTTGACTGGTGGCGCACCAGAAATGAATCCGGATTTCAGATGGTTTGTAGATGAAGCGTCCAAAGCTGGCATCAAGGATTTTATAGTTCGCTCGAATCTCACAATTATTAGAGCCAATAAAAAATATTACGATTTACCTGAATTTTTCAAGCAACACAATGTTCACGTCATTTCCTCAATGCCCCATTGGACCAAAGGAAAAACCGACAAACAACGTGGCGATGGGGTGTTTGATAAGTCCATAAAAGCTCTGCAAGAATTAAATGCCATAGGTTATGGGCTGCCTGACAGCGAGTTGCGTTTGGATTTGGTCTATAATCCCTCTGGCGCATTTTTGCCAGGAAATCAAGCCAGTATGGAAAAGGATTTCAAAAAGGCGTTAAATGAAGATTTTGGAATACAATTCCATAATCTTTTTGCAATTACCAATTTGCCAATCAGCAGATTCTTGGATTATTTGATTGCTTCCGAAAATTATGAAGATTATATGTATTCATTGGTAGAAGCTTATAATCCATCCGCAGTAAAAAATGTAATGTGCACCAATACGCTCTCAATAAGTTGGGATGGTTATTTGTACGATTGTGATTTTAACCAGATGTTAAATTTGCCAGTAAACAGTAAGGTCAAACACATTTCAGACTATAATGAAGAATTATTGGAAGGCAGAACAATTATGATTTCACAACATTGTTATGGCTGCACCGCAGGCGCCGGAAGTAGTTGTCAGGGAAGCGTGACATAGTTTTAAGTATTCAGTTGCAGTTAACAGTAAAATAAAAGTGAAAAATCTTAAATCCGTGGCTAAAAAAATCCACTATTGAACAATAAAACCGCCATATTAATCTTTGCAAGCTCAGGACAACAGGAGGCTTTTGCAAAACCATTTAAGTCATCGGCATTACTGTTTGATGAATTGAACTTACAAACACACCAAACAGTCAAGGCTACGTGTCTACCCTACTTTCACGTTTCTGAAAAGGAACAGGTTGGAAATTCTTTTGCAGAACGTTTTACAAATGCCATTCAATCCATTTATTCAAAAGGGTTTGACACGGTTATTACGGTTGGAAATGACACGCCTCATTTAAAAAGCAGCCAAATCCTTCAAGCGGCACAGCAACTTGAAACAAAAGATATCGTTTTAGGCCCTTCTTTGGATGGAGGGTTTTACCTGATGGGATTGAAAAAATCCTTGTTCAATGCTGATACATTTTTAAAATTACCTTGGCAAACCTCGCGATTATCGCAAAGCATTTTCCGTATTATTGCCGCCAATTCCATTAGTTTATACAAACTTGAAGTGCTTTCCGATATTGATAGCATTTCGGATATCAAAAACATTCTTCAGAGTAAAAAACAGTTGACTTCAAGAGTTAAAGCCTTACTTCTTAATGTACTTTCAGAAGTCAAAAAAACTGAAGATTCTTATTTACACTACTACCAACATTCACTTTCAAATTGTTATTTCAACAAGGGCTCTCCCAATTTAATTCATGCTTAATATATATTGAAAAGTAGCATTAATGTCACTTTTCAAATTTTGAAGTCATCTTCAAACCAAACAATTATTAACAAATGAATTAAATTTATGAAGCAACTATATGTTGGTGTGCTGCTGCTATTTTCATGCTTAAGCTTTGCACAGACCACAATTACTGGAACCATTACCAGTTCTGAAAATGGAGAAAAATTATCTTATGTAACCATCGTTTCGTCGAATGGAAAATCATCAAGTTCCGATGAAAACGGAATGTACGCTATTGAGATATCGTCCAATAAGGACCAACTCAAATTTTCTTATATCGGATTTAAAACACAGACTTTAACAATCGGAAATCGAACGGTTATTGACGTCGTTATGGAAGAATCTTCTACCGACCTGAACGAAGTCGTCGTCACGGCATTAGGATTGGAGCGTGAAACCAAAGAATTGGGTTACGCTGTGCAATCCATTCAATCAAAAGATGTGACCGAAGTAAAAACGGTCAACTTTTTGGACAATTTAGCCGGAAAATTAGCAGGGGTCAGTATTACTCAAGGTGCCACAGGAGTTGGCTCGTCCTCAAAAATAACCATTCGTGGCGAAGCATCATTTTCTAACAACAATCCGTTATTTGTAGTAGATGGCGTTCCTATAAATAACGAAACTGTTTTTAATGTGACTAATGAAGCCGCAGCTGGTTTTCAGGAAATCGATTTTGGAAATGGCGCCATGGAAGTGAATCCTGATGATATCGCATCGGTAACGGTTTTGAAAGGTCCGAGTGCTGCAGCACTTTATGGAACACGTGCTTCCAACGGAGTGATTGTTATCAAAACGAAAGATGGTAGCAAATCCAAAGGTTTGGGCATCAGTTTCAATTCGTCCTTATTTGTTGATACCGCGTTTAGGCTTCCGAAATTTCAAAATCAATATGGCCAGGGAAATTCAGGACAGTTTGAATATGTGGATGGACTTGGTGGTGGCACCAATGATTTGATTAGTTATTCATGGGGACCCAAGTTGGATGCAGGCTTGCTGATTCCACAATATGACAGCCCAGTAGTTTTACCAGATGGAACGGTTGTTCGTGGCGCTGACACCTCACTTTACAGTGGATTGCCAATTACACCAACGCCTTTCGTTTCTCATCCAGACAATTTGAAGGATTTTTATCAGACTGGTGTTACGACGATTAATAACATTGCCATTTCCAATACATTTGATACTGGCAATTATCGTTTGTCATTTACCGATTTGCGTAGCGAATCCATTATTCCTGGTGTGAATTTGGACCGTCAGACTATTGCTGCCAATCTTCATTTTAAACCAACTGACAAAACGGAAATTTCTTCATCCATAAGTTATGTAAATTCAGGAAGTGATAATCGTCCGTCCAGTGGTTACGGTAGTGAAAACGTTAACTATGCCTTGGTAGCTTGGGGACCTCGTTCGTTGAACATCGAAAATATGAAGAATTACTGGCAACCAGGTTTGGAAAATGTACAGCAGTTTTCATTTAATTACACCTATTTTGATAATCCGTATTTTACTTTGTTGGAAAATCGAAATTCCTTCAATCGCGACCGTGTTTTTGGAAACATCGCGATCAAACAGAATTTTACCGACCATTTCAGTATCGCTTTGCGTTCGGGAATGGATTATTCTAGTGAAAAACGTCAATTCCGTCGTGCCTACAGCAGCAACCGTTTTAAAAATGGTGCTTATGCCGAACATGATGTACTCTATCGCGAAGTCAATACTGACTTCCTGATAAATTACAACAATCTATTTGGAGATTTTTCTTTTGATATTTCCGCTGGTGGTAACCGTTTGGACCGAACAGCTTCCACAAAACAATCGCAGACTAGCAGTTTGGCACAACCTGGAATTTACAATTTGAACAATGCGGCATCGCCAATTGATGTTTTTCAATTTGAATCCAAAAAACGAATCAATTCTTTTTATGGCCTTGTAAAATTGGGTTATAAAGACTTTTTATATTTGGACATCACAGGTCGGAACGATTGGTCGAGTGCTTTGGCAACGCCATTTTCCATAGATGGCACGTCCTTTTTCTATCCTTCGGTTTCCACAAGTTTTATCTTATCAAATGTAACTACATTACCTGAAGTGATTTCATTTGCGCAATTGAGAGCGAGTGTAGCACAAGTTGGGAATGATACAGCGCCTTACCAAACCTCTGGTGCTTTTATTTCGCAGACCACTTTTAATGGACAACCGACATTTAGCAATCAGAATTTCATTCCAAATGCGAATCTAAAACCTGAACAAACGACGTCTTATGAATTTGGTGGCGATGTTCGCTTCTTTAAAGACCGTTTGAATTTGGATGTGACCTATTATAATGCGGATACGAAA
Source organism: Aquaticitalea sp. (assembly GCA_039919415.1). Lineage (GTDB taxonomy): Bacteria > Bacteroidota > Bacteroidia > Flavobacteriales > Flavobacteriaceae > JBPOFM01. The sequence continues at coordinate 9,070 of JBDSFP010000435.1, forward strand.
GACCAAATTATTTCACTGCCGATTGCCATTTCGTCTGGCTACAACCAACAAGTTGTTAATGGCGGAAAAGTGAATACTCAAGGTGTGGAAATCGTTTTAGGAGTTATTCCAATCAAAACTGACAATTTCAAGTGGAACAGTACCTTTAATTTCAGTACGAATCGTTCAGTCATCAAAGAACTGCCACAAGCAGATGGTCGATTGACTCTCGCTTACAGCCGAATTTACGACAGTGCCAACCAAACAGTTTGGTTTCAAGTGGAAGAAGGTGGGCGCATTGGCGATATTTATGGAACTGGTTATACTAAAAACGAAAATGGCGACTTCATTCTGGATGCCAACGGACGCTATATTGCGAATAATACACTGCAAAAAATCGGTAATTACAATCCAGATTTTATGTTGGGCTGGAACAATAGTTTCAATTATAAAAATTGGAATTTGAGCTTTTTATTCGATTGGCGACAAGGTGGCGAATTCGTATCGCGCACACGAGCCTTGGCAACTGTTGCTGGGCAATTGGAAGAAACCTCCTTCCGACCGGAAGAAGGAATTGTTCCACAGGGCGTTGTGAATACTGGAACTGCCACAAATCCTGTATATGTTCCAAATACTGTAGCGGTCTCTGCCGAAAGTTATTACAGACAATTTTATGACAGGAACCACGAAGAAAACAATACGTATGACGCTTCTTATTTGAAACTCCGACAATTTTCACTTGGTTATTCGGTCCATCTGAAAGATGGCTTTTTTGGCTTGAAAGAAGGAGCTGAAGCCAACTTTTCAATTATCGGAAACAATTTATTCGTCATCACAGAAAATCCACACGTAGATCCAGAGCAATTGGCAGTCCAGGGGAATGGGTTTGTAAGTGGTGTTGAAGATATGAGTTATGCGACGACCAGAAGCATTGGATTTAAAATAGGAATTGATTTTTAAAATTAAAAAGATGAAAAATACATTATATATATTCGGAGTTATCAGCCTTTTTTTTGCAAGCAGTTTCACTAAGGACTTTGAAAAAATAAACACAAATCCTAATGCTCCCAATTCGGTTCAGCCGAGTTTGTTGTTACGTCAG
>JBDSFP010000460.1:0-3784 GCA_039919415.1 Aquaticitalea sp.
ATCATTGGTGGTCACTGCTCCTCCATCCCCCAAACAGCCCAGATTTTTACTCGGATAAAAACTGAATGCTGCAGCATCCCCCAAATTCCCAGCTCTATTTAATTCTGAATTCTGCCCCGAGGCATCGGGACTGATTTCTGAATTTGAAAAAGCTCCGTGTGCCTGAGCTGCATCTTCAATTACCAATAAACTATTTTTTTTGCTATCTGATTGATGGCATCCATATCTGCCAATTGTCCATACAGATGAACCGCTAAAATTGCCTTAGTTTTTGAAGATAAATATGTTTCAATTTCTTTTGGAGATATATTAAAGGTAGCTTCATCAGGTTCCACCAAAACAGGTTTTAAACCAGCGTGAATAATAGATAAAATGCTGGCAATGTATGTATTTGCAGGAACGATTACCTCATCGTTCAAATTAAGTTTACCAAGCTCAATATACCCCTTAAAAATAAGGATCAATGCGTCCAATCCGTTGGCTGTTCCAATACAGAAGTCAGTATTACAATATTTCGCATAGTCAACTTCAAAGGTTTCGAGTTCCTTGCCTAGAATATAATGTCCAGAATCCAAAAATTGCTGGAATTTTTCTTGAAGTTGAGGTTCAAAGCGCGAATTGATTTTATGTAAGTCGAGAAATTGTATCATTTCAGTATGGCATCCAAACGGTTGAAATTGCAAGTCTTAATCGCATAAAAATCATGAACGATAGGTTTTGCACCAAAAGATTCCTTCCAGGATAATAGACCTAAATTTATGGTTTTTCCTTGATTCTCGTTGGAAATCCCAAAATCAAAATACCTTTTGTGCTTGAATACTTCATTGATTAAGTGGTTAAAAACCATATCGAGGCTTCCCAATTCCTGCTTTTTTTGATTTGCCGAAATATATTGCGCGTGCGCGACGGTTTCCGTTTCAAAAATGGTCACACCAGCGACAATTTTGGTTTCTTTATAAACATTGAATTGTCGAATTTGATTAGGGAAATATTTTTTTAATAGTGTGATTTCCTCCATAGAATGTACAGGCTTTGCCTGATGCTGACCTTGCAAATTAGGAATCAGGATTTCTTTCCAAAAGTCACCAAATTCCTCGACTTCCTTAACAGACAAATTGCTTTTAATGGCTTTTTTCAGACCTCTGATCCGATTGGAAGAAGTGATATCGGATTTATTTGCAACAACAATCGTTTCGCTCAAATCCCTCCTCGAAATTTGAGCCTCGACAGTAAACAGCAAATAATCGATTTCGTCACTTGGCAATCGATGATACATTTTCGGGACTAATTTTAAGTGAAGTATTTCGAAAGAGCGTTCATTCAAAAATTTAAGCACAGATTTGAAACTGTTCAAAACTTCTTCAAAACAACTCTCAGGTTGCAACAAAAATCCGCCATAACTCAGACCTTGGTGCGAATGGATGACGTTACCGACTTTATTGGCTGGCAAGAGTGCCATGAGTATTTCATCCTTAAAAACCATTAAAGAAAAATCCTCGAAACGGTCTTGATGATAGTCCATAAAATCTCTATGGAACAGGAATGTGGCATTCTTGGAAGTTGCGACAAAATCGTTCCATGTCGATTTATATTCTTCACAATATGTTTGGATGGTGTAAATCGTCTGATTGAATTAATCTGTTGAGTGTGTGAAATTACTGTTTTTTCTTTAGAATCAATAAGGATCATGAATTCCATAAAACAAAAAAAGGAATTCATTTCTGAATTCCCGTTATATGATTACTAAAGATTAATTAAATCGCTTTCCCTCTCTTACGCTCTACTTCGGTCAACAAAATTTTACGCAAACGCAAGAAATGAGGAGTCACCTCAACATATTCGTCTTTTTGGATGTATTCCAAAGCTTCTTCCAAAGAAAATTTGATGGCAGGCACAATCCTCGCTTTATCATCTGCACCAGAGGAACGAACATTGCTTTGCTTTTTAGTTTTGGTAACGTTTATGGCCATGTCATCGCCACGGGAATTCTCTCCAATGACCTGACCTTCATAAATATCCTCTCCTGGATCGATAAAAAATTTACCCCTGTCCTGCAATTTATCAATGGAATATGGAATCGCTTGACCTTTTTCCATAGATACCAAAGATCCATTCTGACGTTCAGGAATACCCCCTTTCATCGGTTGGTATTCTTTAAAACGGTGTGTCATGATGGCTTCACCAGCAGTTGCGGTCAATAAGTTATTTCTTAATCCGATAATCCCTCTTGATGGTATCATGAATTTACAGATCATACGTTCGCCTTTGGCTTCCATATTTACCATTTCTCCTTTTCTGATGGATACCATTTCAATGGCTTTTCCTGAAACAGTTTCAGGCAAATCGATGGTCATTTCCTCAACAGGTTCACATTTGACACCATCAATTTCCTTGATGATTACCTGTGGTTGACCTATTTGCATTTCATAGCCTTCGCGACGCATGGTTTCAATTAACACGGATAAATGCAAAACTCCACGCCCAAACACCATGAATTTATCAGCACTGTCAGTGTCCTGCATTCGCAATGCCAAATTCTTTTCAAGCTCTTTTGTCAAACGGTCTTTAATGTGACGAGAGGTTACAAATTTTCCATCTTTACCAAAAAATGGTGAATCGTTTATGGTAAATAACATACTCATTGTCGGTTCATCTATCGCAATGGTTTTCAAACCTTGAGGATTTTCGTAATCGGCAATGGTATCTCCAATGTCAAATCCTTCTAAGCCTACCAAAGCACAAATATCTCCAGCTTGGACCTCATCCACTTTCTTGCGGCCCAATCCTTCAAAAACAAACAATTCCTTGATTTTTGATTTCACGATGCGTCCATCACGTTTTACCAACGAAATGTTCATCCCCGATTTCAACTTGCCACGTTGCAAACGCCCAATGGCAATTCGGCCTGTAAACGAAGAGAAATCCAAAGAAGTAATCAACATTTGGGTTGTACCTTCAACTATTTTTGGTGCTGGAATATGCTCCACGACCATATCCAATAAAGGCTCTATATTTTCAGTTCGGTTTTTCCAATCATCGCTCATCCAGTTTTGTTTGGCAGAACCATAAACGGTTGGAAAATCCAGTTGCCATTCTTCCGCACCCAATTCAAACATCAAATCAAAAACAGCTTCATGTACTTCCTCTGGCGTACAGTTTTCTTTGTCCACTTTATTGATGACCACGCAAGGTTTTAGACCCAAATCAATGGCTTTCCCTAGTACAAATCGAGTTTGTGGCATTGGTCCTTCAAAGGCATCCACCAATAATAATACACCATCAGCCATATTCAATACACGTTCCACTTCACCTCCAAAATCGGCGTGACCAGGAGTGTCGATGATGTTGATTTTTGTATCCTTATAAACAACAGAAACATTTTTAGAGGTAATGGTAATTCCTCTTTCACGCTCCAAATCGTTGTTATCGAGAATTAAATCGCCCGTATTTTCATTGTCCCTAAACAAGTGACAATGGTACATGATTTTGTCCACCAATGTTGTTTTTCCGTGGTCGACGTGGGCAATGATTGCAATATTTTTGATATTAGCCATAATGATGCCTTATTTTAAGCGTGCAAAGGTACATTAAAATGCTTTGTAAATAAGCAACTTATCAGGGAATTATTTACGTGATGCTTTGTAAGCTAGTGAAATTAAATTATTTTTTGTATAAAACTGATTATCAACAATATAATATTGATTATGCGCTAGTGATTTAGTTAATTTTATGTTATAGTTATTTGATTTTGTACTTTCTGGAAGTAACTTTCGTTCTTATATTT
>JBDSFP010000471.1:0-3355 GCA_039919415.1 Aquaticitalea sp.
AAAATGCAATTAATCTATACAATGAAATAAGATTACATTTATCTTTAGATTATAAAACACCAAATATGGTATATAAATTATCAGCTTAATTCAATTTTAACCTGTAGCCATATTTCAGGACAAGACAGCTAAAAATACCGTTGTTTTTCAATTCCTGTGAAGTAGAAGGCGGAGTTGGCGGAGAAGATATTTTTATCGCCAAGAAAACAGCCAATGGTTGACAAAAGCAAAACTTTTTGGAAGATTGTCAAGACAAAAGCCGAAGAAAGTAGTCGGAGATTTTCACCAGACATAAAGTTTTGTAATGCTAAACTAGTTTCAGCATCTCCAACCTTTGGGGAGGCGAGTTCCTGAACCAACTTCAGGGTGACAGCCGCCTGGATTTGTCATGATGAACTCGAATATGCCTTTTTTGTATACAAATATGAAATTGACCCAGAAATATGTTAAGGGCAACATACCTTAAAGCTAAAATCGAAAAACTACAAACCATCAGCTAACAACTACCCATATTTAATTCCTATATTTGTAAAGCTCCCCATTTTCTACTTAACCTTTCGTTCAAATTTTAAAAATAAACCATTATTATGAAGAAAATTTTAATTTTCAATCTCCTAACTAGTCTCATAGTTTCATTTCAAATCTTCGCCCAGTCGGCACCCGTGATGGGCTTTTCCGATGAAGCCGCAAAAAAGCAATTACAACTAGAATCAGATTTCGATAAAATACCCAAAACTCAAAATTTAGATGAATGGATGAAATTTATGTCATCCCACCCCCACCATGTAGGCTCACCCTTTGGTAAGGAAGTTGTTGATTTTATAGCTGAAAAATTCAAGGGTTGGGGTTATGACGTAAAAGTTGAAAAATTCAATGTTTTGTTTCCTACGCCCAAACTGAGGTTGTTGGAAATGACATCTCCCGAAAAATATACGGCAGAACTCACAGAACCACCAGTTGAAGGTGACGAATCTTCAACTCAATTGGAAGAAGCACTTCCAGGTTACAATGCATTCTCCATAGATGGAGATGTTGAAGCCGAGTTAGTATTCGTAAACTATGGTATACCCGCGGATTACGAAGAATTGGAAAGAAGGGGCATTGACGTTAAAGGTAAAATAGTAATCGCAAAATATTTGGGTTCATGGAGGGGAATTAAACCAAAAGTCGCGGCCGAAAAAGGCGCCATCGGATGTATCATATATTCAGATCCGGGCGATGATGGCTATGGCGGTGGAGATGTATATCCCATTGGACCTTATAAAAATGAATATGGAGTGCAACGGGGATCCGTTATGGATCTGCCTTATCAACCTGGTGATCCTTTAACCCCCGGATATGGTGCAACCGATGATGCCAAACGTTTGGAAATCGATGAAGCGACTTCGTTGACGAAAATTCCAGTTCTGCCGATTTCTTATCACGATGCGCTGCCCCTGTTAAAAGCAATCGGTGGTCCTGTTGCTCCTGGAAGTTGGAGAGGCGGAATGCCGATTACGTATCATATCGGTCCTGGCCCAGCAAAGGTTCATCTTAAACTGGAATTTAATTGGGACATGAAACCTACTTACGACGTCATCGCAACAATGAATGGAAGTACGTATCCAGATGAATGGGTATTAAGAGGGAATCATCATGATGCATGGGTTCACGGCGCAAATGACCCGCTTAGCGGATTGGTCGCTTTGATGGAAGAAGCTAGAGTGGTAGGAGAACTTGCAAAAAAAGGATTTTCACCAAAAAGAACAATCAAATATTGCGCTTGGGGAGCAGAAGAACCAGGATTGATCGGTTCCACCGAGTGGGTGGAAACCCATGAAGTTGAATTGAAACAGAAAGCGGTTGCATACATCAACACCGATGGAACTGGTGCCGGATTTTTAGGGGTGGGTGGTTCTCATACTCTTGAAGAATTTTTTGATCAGATCACACGGGAAGTAATGGATCCAGTTAATGATGTTAGCGTTTTTGAAAGACGAAATGCGGTAGAAAAATTTCAGGGCAAACCGGGATGGAAATATTATAACCTTTCTGCATTAGGTTCTGGGTCCGATTATTCGCCATTTTTTCAGCATTTGGGAATTTCGTCTTTTAATATGGGATTCGGAGGTGAAAGTTCGGGAGGTGAATATCATACCATGTATGATTCCTATAAATTATATACCCGTTTTAAAGATCCAGGATTTACATACGGCGTTGCATTAGTCAAGGTCGCAGGGAGAACTACTTTACGACTGGCCAATGCGGAAATTCTTCCTTTTGAATTTGAGCATTTCGCAAATACCGTTTCAGAATATGTAGATGAGCTTAAAAAGATGGCAGACAAAATGAGGTCGGACACAGATCAAGCAAATAAATTGATAAGTGATGACCTTTATGCTTTGGTGGATGACCCAAGTGAAAATCTGATTGCACCAAAAGAAAAGAAAATCGTGCCTTACTTTAATTTTGCTCCTATCGAGAATTCATTGGCTGAACTAAAACGTCAAGCAGATGCATTTGATAAGGCTTTAATAAATACAAAACCCAATGAGGTGAAGGATGTAAAGAAATTGAATTCCATTCTCAAAGACATGGAAAAATCCTTGATCAGGGAAAAAGGATTACCAAAAAGACCTTGGTATAAACACTATATCTATGCCCCTGGATTCTATACCGGTTATGGGGTAAAAACATTGCCGGGTGTCCGTGAAGCGATCGAGCAACGACAATTTGACCAAGTTGACGAACAGGTAACGATCCTTGCAAACGTACTTAAGGATTTTACAGAAAAGATAAAACAGGCCACGGCTCTTTTAAAATAAACATCTCCCGCTTCGGCGGGATTTTTTTATTAAATGACTAGGATTGTTAAAAAGTTAGTTTTAGGGGTTTGGTTTGGAGTGATAGATTGGGAAGATAAGTGAAATATGCTTAATGATAATTATATATAATTGTTGTGGTAAATGCAAAAAATACCCTTCTTGGACTTACAATTTATTTTGCAAAAAGTAAATTATAGTTTACCTTATATTTCTGAACAAATACTAACCTTGAGATGTTCCCAACTTTATAAATTATCGACAATAGTTTTTTGGTAATCAGTATCTTCTAAACGCTCGCACGTAAAAAAGGAACGCGAAATAAAAAAAGGAATGATTTTTTTTCAAATCACGGTAACCAAGAAATGGGTAAAACATTGGAAAATAAAATTATAAAAGATGTAGGAATAAAATATTAGGATTAGGGCAAAAAAGAAAAAAATAACGATGATAGTCGCGAAAACAAAAACTGGATTTTCTGCAATAAAAATCAGTGTAAAAATCTCTTGATCGAAAAGAGTGTTTTTGTAAGTGTTAGTTCAAGATACGATTCT
>JBDSFP010000017.1:0-6258 GCA_039919415.1 Aquaticitalea sp.
TGACATTGGTCATAATTTAAAAAGTCTTACATCCATAATTTTACACGGTTATAAGGCGCATTAAGATGAAACATATTTTATTACCAACAGATTTTTCTGATAATTCTTGGAATGCAATAGAATATGCTATACATTTTTATGAAGAGACGAATTGTCATTTTTATCTGTTGCATGTTGAAAGGCCTATTGATTTAAGTATAACGCCATCCATCTATGGTGTTTCTGCGGATTTCTTGAATACAACCTATGTGGGCAACTTCAAAGCCCAATTGAAGGATTTACTTAATCGCATCTCAAAACAATTCCCAAAAAACACGCATCATAAATTTTTCTCCATTGCAGATTCTGGTTCTTTTATAGACACCATCAGACGACAAGTTAACGAACGCAACATTGAAATGATTATCATGGGTACCAAAGGCGCTTCAGGGCTCAAGAAATTATTGCTTGGCAGTAATGCAGGCGATGTGATTACAAAAGTGAAATGCACCACATTGATCGTGCCAGAGAATGCCAAATTTACACCTGTTCAAGAAATTGCCTTTCCGACCGATTATTCACTATCCTACGAAATTGAACACCTTCAACCCATTGCCGGAATTTTAGAAAGGTATCATGCTGCCTTAAGGATTCTGCACATCAGTAAAAAAGGGGAAACCTTGTCTGCAAACCAGCTAAGTAATAAAGATTTTTTAGAAGAGTATTTTGTTCAGCAATCTTTGAGTTTTCATCATCTAACCAATTCTAAAATAGAAGAAGCCATACAATGTTTTGTAGAAAGCATGAAGATTGACGTCATTGCCATGGTAGCAAAAAACCTTAATTATTCGCAGCAAATCCTTTTTCACTCAAAAATCAAGGATATCAGTTACCATACAGATATTCCGTTTTTGGTGATGCATGACAAATAGAAAGTGTTCCCAATCGTTTTCATTTTGGACGTCTAAAGTAAAGTTCATATAGAGAATGCAAAAAAGCCATTTAGTATGAAACAACTTGCTGAACTAGAAATAAATTCAGTCAAAATCCTTCCATTTTATTTGATATCAAATTCATGCAATCAATTCCGAAAATGCTGCAGAAAGAACTAAATAAAATTTGATTCTTGGAATCAATGGAAGGAAGAGCAACGAAAGAAAACGAAAGAACTATTCAATGGGATAAACGAAAATATTGTGTGAAATATTTTTAATAAATAGAAAAATCATTAGGAATTTGACGTAAATTGGGCATCAAACTTTATATAAAATGAGAGTTCCTGTCATACGAAAACAATTAAAACTTCTTCCAGATTCGAGCCGTGTTATTGCTCGATATTTTACAAATGGCGAAAGTGGAACCAAAGATATGCTCGCTCTGGTATTTGCCATGACGGACGCTGAGGTATATATGGCTTTGGAACAAACCTTACGTGAATTTTCTAGCAGAAATCGCGATTTAACTCGCGTTTTTAAAAAACATTGTAATAATGTAAGAGCCATCATATCACAAATGAACATAAATTTTGATGATATATCTGAAGACCGTAAAATGCTTATTGGGTCTTATCTCACCATGGAATACTCTATTGAATCAGCTGCATTTTTTAACCCTTCTATTGTTCCTGATATTGATCAATCTTATCTGGAAGAAGGAGAATTGCGAGTCATACTTTCATTTAGGGCAACAGGTGAAGGACATATTTCCTCCATTGTCTTCAGAAGAGGAATTCTAGACAAGAATAACGACTTGCATCTGATGAAGACCGGTAAGTCGTTGGACATGGCTCAAATTTCTCAAAAAAAATCATACCATAAGGGACGATTTATAAAAAAAATGAAAGAGTTGAAAATCCCTGAAAAGTATTCCAAAGTCATCGTTGAGGATTTACCAGATCATTTTGAATATTACGCTTTAAAAAATTCAGTGAATAACATATTGAAGGATATGAGTATAAGCCATGATAGAAGGCTTGCTCTCGAAGAAATTACTTGGTTGGTCGATTCTTACTATGATATTGAATTTCAGCACGGCTCTGACATCAGTGAGCGTGTCATATTTCCAATTGCAGCATCAGAAAGCGGCGGGATAGAAGATGCCCGTTTTGTGCGTTTTACTGACGATGATGGCAGCGTCAAATATTACGCTACTTATACCGCTTATAATGGGCATGCGATTTTGCCAACATTTCTTTCAACCGATGATTTTTATACATTTCGGATTATGCCATTCCATGGAAATGGTGCCATGGGTAAAAACCTAGCGCTTTTCCCTAAAAAAATAAAGGGTCAATATGTTATGCTCTCGAGAGTGGATGGAGTCAATAACTATATCATGTTTTCCGACAGAATTACGGTTTGGACGGATCCGATTCTTCTTCAGAAACCAAAATATACTTGGGAATTTACAAAAGTAGGAAACTGTGGCTCCCCATTATGGACCGAAAAGGGGTGGTTGATAATAACCCATGGAGTCGGTCGAATGCGACGTTATTGCATCGGAGCCTCATTATTCGATCTGGAAGATCCCACCAAAGAGATTGGGCGACTCGAAGAACCATTACTCATGCCGTTGGAAATTGAACGCGAAGGTTACGTCCCTAATGTGGTATATTCGTGCGGCTCGCTTATTCACAATAACCAGCTCATTTTGCCTTATGCGGTTTCTGATTATTCTACCACGTATGCAGTTGTTGATATGGATGCGTTATTTGAAGGATTGAAAATTAATTGATTGTATTACTTATAAAATTTCAACACATTTTATGAGAATATTTGTCTCTCAGAAATAGTCGCTTCACGGAAATGATAGGACTCTTCGTAAGCCTGCAAAACTGTAAGATGCGAAATAAGGTATGCCAATGAACTTTCGGCTCCCTGATTTCTGTTGACGCCCCAGTCTTCAAAACCATCGCAACATCCTTTGGTCTCAAAATCATATAAATTCATTCGCAGATCATTTTCCCCTAAAAACCACATAAAGGAAGTGAACATTTTTTCTAAATATTCTCTCTCCTCCGTTATAACAAATGCCTTATGATACATAAGCACCATCGCCATCGCGTCAATAGGTTGCTGTGCATAAATGGAACGCTCTTTGTCTTTTACAAACCACTGCCGGTTTCCTATGACCGACAGGTAGCCATCTTTGAGAGTGTGTGTGGTGAGAAAACGCATGGCTTCGAAGGCCACTTCTTTTGCTTTTTTATTTTCCAACACCTGCGAAGCATGTAGCAACGCCAATGGTAAAATGCCATTGTCATAGGCCAAAAGCGATTCAAACCAATTCCAGTTTTCTGATTGGTTTTGTTCGAAATGGACAATAAGATTGTCGGTCATTCTGCGCAAGCACATCTTCATCTCATCATCCGATGGATTTGTTTTAAGATAGTAGCTTATGCCAATCATCGTATTGGCAATACCCCGTATAGATTTTAATTTCTCAAAATTGCTTGCGGCATCAAAGAAAACCAATCTTGCAGTTTGATAATACGCGTCATTTGGTGCGTTGCCCATAAGATAGCCCAATACCCAGATGGTTCTTCCAAAGGAATCTTCAGAACCCACTTCATCGAGAAAATTACGATTGAAGCTCAAGAAATTCCGGAAGGTTCCGTCTTTATTTTGCATATAGTGAATGTAACTGAGATAAACAGGCATTAATTCTAAAGCGAGTGTATTTTTTTTCTGTTTATAGGCCATGCAAACCATAAGAAGTGCACGGGAATTATCGTCTAGGCAATAACCCTCTTTCAGATTGGGGATACCAAATTTTGCATGCTGAATAATCCCGGTATCATCGGTCAGTCTTATAATATGCGCCAGTGAAAAGGGTGGTAACAATAAAGGATCGATGTCCGTTTCCTTTTTTGGCTCCGGTTTTGTGGGCTCAGAGACCAATTGTTCAGCAAGTTCGAAGTATCTATGCCCAATTTTTGGCCAAATAATGTCTTGACCATAGGCGACGGCCTTTTGCTGAATGGTATTCATCAGGTCAGGCTTGTCAAGTAATTCATTCAAGACCTTTGCCAATCCATCTAGATCTTTAAAATCAAAAAGACAACCTTTATTATCTGTGAGTAATTCTGCTGCGTGCCAATAAGGTGTGGACACTACAACACAACCAGAACCCATGGCATACGTAAGGGTTCCGCTTGTAATTTGAGCTTCGTTGATATAGGGTGTGATATAAATGTCACATGCGGCTAGATATTTAAATAGTTCTCGTTCTACTACAAACTCATTAAGCAGAAGTACATGGTTGCCAAGCTTCAATGTTTTGATAAGTACTTGGAGATAGTGTCGGTATTCCTCGCCTGCATGTCGGAGCACATTTGGATGCGTTTTCCCCAAGACAACATAAAATACCTCAGGGTGCTTTTCAATTACCTGGGGCAATGCTTTAAGAACAGTTTCAATCCCTTTATTGCGTCCAATGAAGCCGAAGGTCAAAAGTAGTTTTTTATTGTTCACTTTAAATTCGGCTCGCGATTTCTCTTTATCAAAATGAATATCAGGGAGTCCATGTTCTATACGAACGATTTTTTCCGACAGAACATCGTAAATGTCTTCAAGAAATTGAACGGCTTTATGACTCATGACGACCAATTTATCAGACATTTTACAAATCTGTTTTAATATGGCCTTTTCGGTGTACGACGGACTTTCAAGAATCGTATGTAAAGTTGAAATCAAAGGAATGTGCAACCGATGTAAGAGCGGCAAAATATACACACCACTCTGTCCGCCATAAATGCCAAACTCATGCTCCAAAATGCAGACTTCGGCGCCACTTCGATTGATATAATCAGCAGCTTCCAGATAATCAGTTTGGTGCTCCTGCTGTATAGTTATTTTAACTTCTGGTGGAAATGAATAAATCTCTTGATTATCATGCATTGCTATAATGATGATTTCATTTTCATCATCATTAGTGTACTTCATGGCATGTGCCAAACTGTGGGTAAAGGTTCCTATTCCGCATTCCCGAGGAGGATATGTAGCAACAAAAGCAATTTTCATTTTTGCATGGATTAAATCAGATTACAATTTACTCCCTGTGGTTTTGTATTTACGCAATTGTGTAGTTTAATGATATATAAATAGATACCAAAAATATTCTACAATTTTGAATTTCGAAAACAGCCTCTTTCGACTCTCTATGCGTTGATTTTTTATTGTTGTTATTTTCCAAATAACAACGAACAACCTACCAAGGGATAAAAACGGTATAAAATAAGGTAAATATTATCACATTGGAGTTACATAATTCACAAGTTGTCTTATTGAGTTAAAAGCTTATTGGATACAGTACATTTTAACAGGATCTCAACTCCCACAATCCTTGACAAAGTTTTTATAATCATATGTGGTTGGCTCTATTCAAGTTAGAAGCACATCCTAATTTTGAGGATATTCGATTAAAATCTCATCATTCAATTAATTTGGGGCTTATAGGATGTAATTACAATTTTTAGTTTTTGATCTAAAACACCTGGGAATAGTCTCAAGTGTTTTAAATTTGTTAATTGCACTTATTAATTGATTCTTACACAATATTGAATATCTATAAAATAAAATCCGATGAGCGATCAAATCTATCCTTTGAAATTTGAACCCATTTATCAATATCGGTTGTGGGGCGGAAGAAAATTTGAGCATTTGCTTTCAAAATCACTTCCCAAAGACGAACCTGTTGGCGAAGCTTGGTTATTGAGCGATCGAAAAGACCACGCCAGCAAGGTGAGCGATGGACCCTTAAAAGGTTCTACAATTACAGAGTTGATGAAAAAATTTCCCAATGAAATCATGGGTAAAATTGGCAGTAACTTAGACCGTTTTCCCCTCTTGTTGAAATTTTTGGACTGTAAAGAAGTTTTGTCAGTTCAAGTGCATCCTTCAGACGATCAAAAAGAATATATTCCCCAAGGCGATACAGGAAAAACGGAAGCTTGGGTGGTTTTGGAGACTTCCAAGGACAGTCGCATTTATGCAGGGTTAAAGAACGGAACTAACAAAGACAATTTGCTGAAGTCTATTGAAGAAAAAACTGTTTCTGATAGGCTCCACAGTTTTGTACCTAAAAACGGTGACGCTATTTTTATTCATTCGGGAACAGTCCATACGCTTGGCGGAACCGTTGTTTTCGAAGTGCAGGAAAACAGCGATGTTACTTTTCGACTGTACGATTGGGACAGAACAGATGCCAAAACTGGCAAACCTCGCGACCTTCAGGTGGATAAAGCAATAGCATGTATCGATTTTGATCAAGTGAATATTG